>JAOUMF010000101.1 GCA_029881615.1 Alphaproteobacteria bacterium
CCATTCCGCCCGGTCCCGCGCAACAACGTTGAGAAGCCGATCATTCGGCAACTCGTCAACGTCGACCGCGCGGGCCGCCTTCAACATGGCACGAAATTCCTTAACATCCTGTTCCTCTACAGAAACCGCCTCGGCCAGCGCCAGATAAACAGATGCGCGCTTCCCGCCCGATAGTTCCAGCGCCCGTTCATAATGCTGGCGCGCGGCCTCGATGCTGCCGCCAGGCCGCGCGGCCTCAAAGGATACCATGAATTCATGGGCCGAGCCCATGTTGAAGGTTTCGTCGACGTCCAGCACCCGCTGCACCAGCGCGCCCGCCGTGGGGAAGTCCGCGACCAGACCCAGATTGCCGGTATCGGCGCCCAGCGCCCCGGCCCAGCCGGCCCCGGCCAGATAGAGAAACGGTGAATCCTTGGCGTTGGTCTGGGCCAACGTCGCGTCGCGGTCTGTCTTTAGCCCTTCCGTGAAACCCGGATAGCGTTGCTCCAGCGCGACCAGCGCATAATCGCGCCCGCGGATGAACAGCCTGCTGGCGCGAGTTCTCAACTTGCGGCCGGCCTGAAGATCATCGACCTCGACCCGGTCGGCATCTTCCTTGATCAATAATGCATAAGCCAGAAAACCCGTCGCGGTGGCCTCCAGCAGGCCCGCGTGGTCCGGCGACACCTCCAGCAAACTCTCGTTGGTTTTCAACCCGAATGGAAGCGCCTCCTTGATAAGTTGCGGATCCTCGTCGGACGACCAGACTCCGCCGCCGCCACTGATCGCATCGCCGGCATAGTTGACGACAGTCTTCTTGATTGAACATCCGCCCAGCAGCACGGCCACCACGGCAAGGGTTAGCGTAAATCTCATTTATCCGGTTGCGCCCGCAGGCGCCCTCCTCGATCGTTCCGATCCGGGGGATCAAAACAGCAAGGCCCGCCGGGCGTTTGGCAAATGCATTACTTCGGCGAGCATAAAGTTCAGGGTTCCTAGCAATAAACATGCAATCTTGACAAACGATGAATAATTGAACATAGTTCATTAATTGAATGTCGATAAATTGGGACTTTCCGGGGCATCGTGGAAACGCACATGATCAAGACTATTTTGAAAAAAATCCTGTCAGGCATAAAGATTTCGATTTTCCGGATTGGTCTTCCCGCCGTGATCCTCGGTGGCATGTCGGAAAACACGCAGGCCACCGGAACCGGTACCTGGCCGAACATTGCGATGCCGACGCTGGGCGGCAAGCAACTCTGGACCGACAGATATCTGTATTCAGGATGGCGCATTCAGGAAAACGCGATTACCGGTCATTCACGGCTGCTGGATCCAGGCAATGTGCGGCGCTGCTGGGGCGCCTTCAACGCTTGCCGCGCACGGTTCGAACAAATTCGCGCGATTCGCGGTATCGAGCCCTATAAGGGCCACCTGGTAATTCTGGTGCATGGGCTGGGCCGGTCCCGCGTTTCCATGGGCGGAATGGAACGGGCACTATTATCCGCCGGCTATCAGGTCGCGGCCATCAGCTATTCCAGCACCCGACAGTCCGTCGCCCGCAATGCCGCCGGTCTCGCCGAATTGATCGAAAACCTTGAAGGTGTTGACCGGATTTCCTTCGTCACCCACAGCCTCGGCGGTCTGGTGGCGCGCAGCCTGCTGGCCCGCGAGGATATGCCATGGCGCAAGCGAATTGCGGTCAACGCATTGATCATGACCGCGCCGCCCAGTCGCGGATCGCGCATGGCGGATGTTTTGCAATATGTACCCCCGGTGAACCTGATCCTGTGGCGGGGACTGTTCGATTCGCGGACCAGCACCGTCGCCACCCTGCCCACCCCAAACATTCCTTTCGCGATCATTGCCGCGGGGCGGGGCGGCACGGGCTGGAATCCACTACTTTCCGGTGACGACGATCTGATCGTCTCGGTCGCGGAAACCCGACTCGACGGCGCGGATGGCTGGATGCGGGTAAACGGCATCCATGCCTTCGTGATGAATTATCCCGACAGCATTGCAGCAACCCAGCATTTTCTGGAACATCGCCGTTTCGAAAAGCCCGCATAGAGCCAGTCTCGACGCATGCCACCGCCCTGCGACAATTCATCACAATTTGTCCGGTCTTTTCTAAATGCAAATCATTCTCATTCGCGGTACAAAGGGTATGTCCTTCATGGAGCGTCGCAATGTACCGAAGAGAATATACCGAGATAACCAGCCAGGATGTAGCCGTCGCCCCCGTCACGCTGGGGAAGGGCACCAAGGGCATGCGCGGAACCGTGATACGGGTCGGCGCCGCGGAAGGCGATCCGCATTGTGAAATCGGCGCGGAACTGGAACGGCGGTTAATGGAAATCGGTTTCGTCGAGGGCGCATCGGTGGAAATTATCCATGAGGGATTTATCCGGCGCGACCCGATCGCCGTAAAACTGGACGACATGCGGGTGGCGCTGCGCCGCCGCGATGCCGAAGCGATCCTGGTGCGGGTCGCCCCCTCGAACGGCGGCAGCGCGATCTGAACATGTCCGAAAGCATTGCCGCCCCCGCGCGCATCGCCTTGGTGGGCAATCCGAATTGCGGCAAGACCGCGCTGTTCAACGCGCTGACCGGCAGCCGCCAGAAAGTCGGTAACTATCCGGGTGTCACCGTCGAGCGCAAGGAAGGCTCTTTCGTCACGCCGGGCGGCCACAGGGTCCAGGTGCTGGACCTGCCAGGCACCTATAGCCTGCGAGCGCGCAGCCCCGACGAAGCGGTTACCCGCGACGCGGTTCTGGGACGGCTGGCCGGCGAAACCCCTCCGGACCTTCTGGTCTGCGTCGCCGACGCCACGAATTTGCGGCTGGTGCTGCGGCTGGTGCTGGAACTGAAACAGGTTGGCCGGCCTGTCATGCTGGCCCTCAACATGTTCGACATCGCCAGCCATCGCGGCATCTCCATTGACACGGAAATGCTCTCGCGCGAGCTGGGAGTGCCCGTGGTAACCGCCATCGCCGTACGGCGCGGGGGTACCGCCGACCTGTTGGACCGAATCGATCGAATTGCAAACGGCGAATCCCTGCCAACCGCCGCCGCCACCTGGCGCGAGCCGACGCGCTCGGAAATCGCCGCCGCCCACCGCGAGGTCGAACGCATTATTGGCGTCAGCGTGCGGCCGCCGGCCCGGCCCGACACCTGGACGGCGCGGATCGACCAGATATTGCTGCATCCGGTATCCGGCATTGCCGTCCTTCTTGCGATCCTGTTCCTGATGTTTCAGGCGGTATTCACCTGGGCGGGTCCGGCGACGGACCTGATCGGCGGCGGCTTCGACGCGCTGTCCGCACTACTGGCGGCAAGCCTGCCGGAAGGCATGCTGCGCAGCCTGCTGACCGACGGCCTGATCTCCGGCATCGGAAGCGTGCTGGTCTTCCTGCCACAGATCATGATCCTGTTCTTCTTCATCATCCTGCTGGAGGATCTGGGATATATGCCGCGGGCCGCCTTCCTGATGGACCGCATCATGGGTTACGCGGGGCTGCATGGCCGGGCCTTCATTCCGCTGCTGTCCAGCTTTGCCTGCGCGATCCCCGGCATCATGGCGGCCCGGGTGATCGACGGTCGCCGCGACCGGCTTGTCACCATCCTGATAGCGCCGCTGATGACCTGTTCGGCCCGAATTCCCGTCTATACCCTACTGATCTCCGCCTTCGTGCCCCGCGAGCAAGTGGGCGGAATCGTAAACCTGCAAGGTCTGGTGATGTTCGGCCTTTACGCCGCGGGAATCGTCAGCGCCTTCACCGTCGCCTTCGTGCTGCGCCGGCTTTTCTGGCGCGGCGAGGCGGACCATTTCATCATGGAACTGCCTTCCTACAAGCTGCCGGACCCGAAGAACGTGCTGATGGGCGTACTGCAACGCGCGCGCCTGTTCCTGCGGCGCGCCGGCACGATCATCCTGTCGATGATGCTGCTGATCTGGTTTCTCAGCTCGGTCCCGGGCGCGCCGGTGGACGCCACCGAACCGGCGATCAATTACAGCTTCGCCGGCATGATCGGCCACGCCATTCAGCCGCTGCTGGCGCCGATCGGCTTCACCTGGGAGATCGCCGTGGTGCTGATCGTCGGGGTCGCCGCGCGCGAGGTGGCGGTCGCCGGGCTGGGCACGGTCTATGCCGTCGCCGCCGGGCCGGAGACGACGGGCCTGCTGACCGACATGCTGGCGGCGCACTGGTCGCTCGGCACCGCGCTGGCCATGCTGGCCTGGTACGTGTTTGCGCCGCAATGCGTATCGACGCTCGCGGTGACCCGGCGCGAGACCAATTCCTGGCGCTGGCCCGTGGTGCAGTTCACCTACATGCTGACCCTGGCCTACATCGCCGCCTTCATAACCTACCGCATCGCCGGCGCCTTCGGCGGGTGACGTCCCGTTAACGAGTCCTGCACCCGAACGGCAGTACAGTCAGCGCGAAACCGTCGGGAGGCAGCAGACGATGAGGACATTATCGGGACTAACGCTGGCGCTGGCCATATCCGCGGCCACCGCACCGGCCGCCGCTGATTCCGGCATCCATCCCATCGTTCATGGCGGCAGCCGCATCCTATTGGGCGCCGCGATCGAAGATAGATGGCTTACGGCAGAAGAAACCTCGCCGCGACTGCGCGGGGGCGAGCGCTATCGCCACTACAGCCTGCTTCACCAACATGGCGCAAGCGAAGGGTCAGCCCCCATATCCGCCGGCGACCCCTGTCCTGAAACGATGCTGGTCGAAACGGTGACGCCGGAGGGCTTCGACACAGTGTCGGTGGCGGGCGAGTGGAACGCCCTGGTCCGGATTCCCAAGCGGCTGGATCCCGGCCTGCCGGTTTACCGCAAGGCAGCGGCAGACTGGCTGACGGGCCGGGGCCTGGAGACCCCGGCCGCGGAACTGGAGCAGGTCATCCGCGTAGACCTGGAGGGCGACGGCGTGGACGAGGTGCTGCTGGCCGCCAACCACCGGGTTGCGCGCCAGGACGGCGACATTAGCCATGCGATGTCGGGCGACTATTCCTTCGTCCTGCTGCGGCGGCTCAAGGAAGGCAAGGTTGAGACGCTGGCCCTGGCGGACGTCATCCACGTGTCCCCATCGCCCGGCGACATAAATTATTGGTACGGGATCGCCGCCATCCTCGACCTGAACGGCGATGGCGTCATGGAGATCATCGTGAAGAACGGCTATTACGAGGGCGAGGGCGTCGCGGTCTTCGCGGTAGAAGCGGGCAAGCCTAAATTAATCTTCGATGAAGGCTGCGGCGCCTGATCACTTCTCCACCTCGCGCGGCCACCGCCGCATCATGGCCAGGATCGCCGCGGGGGCGCCGGCGGCGAATAGATGCTTGATCGTGTGGCCGCTGACCGCGCCGCCGGTCAGTTCGAAGATGCCATGGTCGTAATGTTCGAACAGCTTGGCCAGGGCGTAGAAGGCCAGCGCAATGACCAGATAGCGCGCCCTCACATGGCGTCCCTCGGGGAACAGGTACAGCACCAGTGGGATCAGCACGACCGGCCAGAACTGCACCAGCGCGTAGGCGCGCAAATCGCCGGCGCCGCGCATCTCGCCGTAATCCCACCAGAACACCGAGGCGGCGCCGCCCAGGACCAGCAGGTTAAGCCCCCGGCAGGCGACCCACCCCCGCGATACCCGGTCCGATAATACCGCGGCGACCAGCGCCATGAAGGCGATGGTCATCGGCAGCCGGTCCCAGAACAGCGTCGCACTGTTGGGATCGAGGTGGTACCAGGCCGAGCCCGGGCCGACCATGGCGACCCCGGCGAAGAAATAGGCGAAGGGCACCGGGTCGCCATCGCCCATCGATGGCACGCCGAACCAGCCGCGCCACAGCGCCCCCAGCCCGGCGAGCCCGACCAGCGTGAAGGGCAGGTTCGACATCACGTCGCCAAATCGAGGAACGCCCAGCCAGCCGCGCCCGTCGGCAAGAAGATGATAGGCCGGGTCCTGGGGAATCGCCGGCACGAACAGAAATACTCCCGCCGCCGCCAGCGCGGTGAGCCCCCACAGCAGCGCCATCCGTTTCCCGCGCGCCATCAGCCCTGCCCCGCATTCGGCTGGCGAATCCGGTGGGGATAGCGGCCATGCGGCCATTTCAGCAGGATCGGCGGCATCAGGGTGGTCAGCAGCACCTGAAGGAATTGATGGACGTCGGTCGGCATGGCCACCATCCTAGAGCAAATTCGACAGGCTTGGAATCGCCGACGGCACTCCCCCCCTTTTTTCCCTTGCCTCGGCGCTAGCTCTTGGACAAGTTGCCGGCATGCCGGGACGCGAAAAAACGGACAGGGAAACCATAGTCGAGGCGGGCGCCGATGACGCCGCCGCGATCGCCGCGATCCATATCGAGAGCTGGCGCAAGGTCTATCGCGGCATCCTGCCCGACAGCTTCCTGGACCATAAGGTCATGGACGAGAGGCGGCGCTATTGGGAGGCCGCCCTGTCGAGTCCGAGGGACGGCTGGTTCACGCTGGCCGCGATGCGGGGCGGAACCATCAGGGGATTCATATCGGTCGCGCGCGGCGGCGAGCCGGGCTACGACGCGGTTATCGAGAACCTGCATGTGATGCCCGGCCAGCGCGGGGCCGGCATCGGCCGCAAGCTGATCCGCCGGGCGGTGGCGCGGCTCATCGACGAGGGCGCATCGTCGCTCGCCCTGACGGTCTACGACGCCAACAAGGGCGCCATCCGCTTTTACAAACGGCTCGGCGGCATCGCCGACGGCCGCGGCATAGACCCCTTCGCCGGCGCCAACATGCCCGACACCAGATATGGCTGGCGCGACCTGCCGGCACTGCTGGAGGCTTGCCGAGAATAGACGGCACCGGGCCGCCATCGCGACGGCACCCCGGTGCCGGACGGCGGCATCTGCCTTATCGGCCCGCCTCGGCCAGCCGCCGCAGGTCGTCCAGCAGGTTTGCGTCTATCGATATCCCTTCGCGCAGTGCGCGGGCGCGAACTGTCTGTTCGCGCTGTCCGGGCAGCAACACCG
>JAOUMF010000102.1 GCA_029881615.1 Alphaproteobacteria bacterium
CTTACCCCGAATCCGGAGTCCTGGCCCGACGCGGAACCGGCCCGGACGCGCCAGGAAATGGCAACGGCGTTCAGGGCGGACGAGGATTGGGGACCGGCCGCAATCGTCGACGAGGTCCGAAAGATACTGCCCGACGACGGCATCGCCACCGTTGACACCGGCGCGCACCGAATTTTGCTGAGTCAGATATGGCATTGCAAACATCCCCGAACCTTGCTGCAATCCACCGGATTCTGCACCATGGGCTGCGCGCTGCCCCTGGCGATGGGCGTCAAGCATGCCGCGCCGGACAGACCCGTGATCGCCTTCACCGGCGACGCCGGGCTGGAAATGGTGATGGGCGAGCTGGCCACGGCGCGTGACCTGAAACTGCCGATCGTCATTATCGTTTTCGTCGACGAATCACTGTCGCTGATCGAGATCAAGCAACGCAACAGCGAACTGGCCAATCAGGGTGTGGATTTCGGCGCGACCGACTTCACGGCGCTGGCCAAGGCCATGGGCGGCAACGGTGTGACGGTCCGCGACCGCGCGGCACTGGCGAAAGCCGTGGAAGACGGTCTTGCCGCTGAAAATTTCACGATTATTTCGGCCATGATCGGCCGTCAGGCCTATGACGGACGGCTATAGCGCCCTACATTTACTGGCATGACTTACGGTCGCGACTGCATCCGCAACGGGTTGTTCGAGGAAATCGGGCTTGAAGCCGAACGGCTGGGCCTGATGCGCCGCTGTACCGACGAGGAGCGCGCTGAATCGCAGGCGCGAATGCTGGCCGATGTCGGCGCGGACGAGGATGTCTGGATTTTCGGCTATGGTTCGCTGATGTGGAATCCGGCTATCCATTATGCCGAACGCCTGCCCTGTCTGGTTCGCGGCTGGCATCGCAGCTTCTGCCTCTGGACGCCGATGGGACGCGGAACACCGGATAATCCGGGGCTGGTTCTGGCGCTGGATCGCGGCGGATCCTGCCGTGGCGTCACCTACCGGGTCGCGGCGCGCGACCGGGAGACCGAGTTACCCCTGCTGTGGCAGCGCGAAATGGTTGGCGACGGCTACAAGCCGCGCTGGGTAACAGTGCGCTGCGACGCCGGCGAGAAGAGGGCCATAACCTGGGTCATCAATCGCCAGGGCGCGCGCTATGCCGGCAAACTGCCCATGGAGACGCTGGCCCGAACGCTGGCGACGGCATCCGGCCGGCTGGGCAGTGGCCGGGAATATCTGGAAAACACAGTCGCCCATCTCGACGAGCTGGGCATCGGTGAACGGCCACTACACAAAATTCGCGACCGGGTGCGTGACTATGCGCGAATGAACGGAGAGGAATGATGACAATCGAGAAAATCCGGAAAAGCGACGATGAATGGGCGCGCGAACTGACCCCGGAACAATTCGCAATCTGTCGGAAAAAGGGCACCGAACGAGCCTTTACCGGCGAGTTGAACGACTGCAAGACGCCGGGAACTTACGTCTGCGCTTGCTGTGGCAACGCTCTTTTCGATTCCGAAACGAAATACGAGTCCGGCAGCGGCTGGCCCAGCTTCTGGGCGCCGATCGCCGAGGAGGCAGTGGCGACCGAGGAAGACCGCAAGCTCTTCATGCGCCGCACCGAGGTGCTCTGCGCTGCTTGCGACGCCCATCTCGGCCACGTCTTCGAAGACGGCCCGGCCCCCACGGGCCTGCGCTACTGCATGAACTCGATAGCCATGAAGCTGAAACCGCGCGAGGGGGAAACATAGCCGGCCCGATCGATTTTCACTTGGCTACGCTTAGCGCTCGCAATTCTGTCTTCAGCACCTTCCCATAATTATTTTTCGGCAAGGCGTCGAGAAACCGGTATTCCTTCGGGCGCTTGAAGCGCGCGATGCGAGCGAGGCAGAGGGCGTCGAGTTCCCCCGGCGCCACCTCCCGGCCCGGCGCTGCCACGATGAAGGCCAGCACGCTTTCGCCCCATTCCGGATCCGGCCTGCCGACAACCGAAACCTCGCGCACGCCGGGGTGCTCGAGCAGCACTTCCTCTACCTCGCGCGGATAGATGTTGGTGCCGCCGGAAATGATGACGTCCTTGCTACGATCCTTCAGCGTCAGATAGCCGTCCCCGTCGAAGGCGCCGATATCGCCGGTATGCAGCCAGCCGCCGCGCAGGGTTTCGGCGGTGGCCTGCGCGTCATCCCAATAGCCGCGCATGACGGAATCGCCGCGCACCAGAATCTCGCCCGTCTCGCCCGCCGGCAACGGCGCGCCACCCCCATCCACAACCCGCACATCGACGATGCCGAAAGGCATGCCGACCGACGCCAGCCTTTCCTCGAAGCGGGGATCGCCCGATCTGGGGAATCGGTGTTTCGCCAGCGAGGTAATGGTCATCGGGCTTTCGCCCTGGCCGTAAATCTGGGCCAGACGATTACCCAGCATATGGATCGCCCGCTTGCAGTCCTCCACATACATCGGCCCGCCGCCATAGATAATGGTCTTCAGGCCGGCGAGGTCGGGGTCGGCGGTTTCGGCAGCCGCGACCAACCGATGTACCATGGTGGGTGCGGCGAACATGGCGACGCCCGTGTGGGCGGTGAACAGGCGAAACATCTCGTCGGGCTCGAACCCGCCGGATTCCGGAATCACCTGCGCCGCGCCGGCCGCCACATGGGGAAGGATATAAATACCGGAACCGTGCGACATCGGCGCGGCATGCAGGATGGCATCGCCCGGCGCGATCGCGTCCACATCGGCGAAATAGCCCCAATTCATGGCCAAAAGATTGCGGTGGGTCAGCATCGCGCCCTTGGGTCGCCCCGTGGTGCCGCTGGTATAGAATAGCCAGGCGACGTCATCGGGATCGCAAGGCGCGACAGCCATCCCGTCGCCCTCGCCCAACCGCCGCCATTTCGCGCCGCCTACTTCGATCACCGCTCGGGGACCGGTCAGCGCGCCTACCATGCAAGCCAGATCGGACGTAACAAAACAGACCCGCGCGCCGCTGTGATCAAGAATGTACTGGAACTCGGCAGCCGCCAGTTTTGCATTCACCGGCACGGCGGTCAGCCCCGCCTGCCAGCAGGCAAACATCAGCTCGACATAGTCCGGGCAATTCTTCATGACCAGCGCCACCCGGTCGCCGGGCGACAACCCCAACCGCCCGCGCAGGTTTGCGGCCAGAACGGCCACGCGCCCGGCCAGCGAGCGGTAATCGCAAACGATCCGCTCGCCCAGCGCAATCGCCGGCCTGTCGGCGAAAGACCGGCCGGCGCGGTCGAGCAATAAAGCCAGATTCATGATGCCCTCCCTGCTTACCGGCATTCGACATTGTTGGACCCGGACATCAAAAACCAGGCCCGGCCGGCATGGAAAAATGGCGAGTTGTGCACCCCCTGACAAGGGTTGAATTACCCCAAAAAATAACTCTTTACATAAAACACGAATCGATCAATTAATTACCCGCCCCGTTGCACAGGCACCGCTTCTCTTGATGGTCAAGGAACGTCCTGATCCGGGTGTGGGTCTTTCGAACAGAAATGGACACATACCGTGTCTCGGAAGGCGTCGTCCCTTCCGAATCGGACCTGGAGGAGCCTCCAAGTTCGCGCCGAAAGAGTATCTCTCAACAATCCACCACCTATGTGAAGCCGCCCATTTTGGTGCCCCCGCCATCGGGCGGCGTACGATTCCCTGCGGGGAAAGAGCGCCGCGCCTTCATGCGTCGGTATTTCCCGAACGCCACAATGGCGGATTGGAACGACTGGCGCTGGCAGTTACGCAACCGGATCAAGAACCTCGGCGATCTCGAAAGAATTCTGGCACTGTCGGAAGACGAGCGCACCGCGGTACGGAACCACAAGGGTTCGCTGCCGATCGGAATCACTCCGTATTACGCCAGCTTGTTGTCACCGGACGACCCGCTGGAACCGTTGCGCCGAACCCATATCCCGACTGGCGACGAGTATCTGAGATCGCCCGGCGAAGCCGACGACCCGTTGGGCGAGGATCACGACTCCGCGGTTCCCGGCCTGGTGCATCGCTATCCCGATCGCGTGCTGTTTCTGGCGACCGGAACCTGTTCGACCTATTGCCGCTACTGCACCCGTTCACGCATGGTTGGCGATCCGGGCGGGGACTATTCCTTCCCCAAAAGCCAATGGGACAAGGCCATCGCCTATATCGAGGCACATACGGAAATCCGCGATGTGCTGCTTTCGGGCGGCGACCCATTGACCCTGGCGGACGATACGCTGGACTACCTGCTGGGGCGGTTACGCGCGATTCCGCATGTGGAATTCCTGCGCATCGGCACAAAGGTACCGGTGGTGCTGCCGATGCGTGTCACGCGGGGTTTCACCCGTATGCTGCGCAAACATCACCCGCTATGGATAAGCATTCACTTCACGCATCCTGACGAGTTGACGCCAGAAGTTACCGAGGCCGTTACCCGCCTGGCCGATGCTGGTATTCCGCTGGGCAGCCAAACGGTCCTGTTGAAAGGCATCAACGACGAGGTCGATACGCTGAAAAGCCTGTATCACGGGCTGCTGATGCGGCGGGTGCGGCCCTATTACCTCTATCAGTGCGACCCTATCACCGGTTCGGCCCATTTCCGCACGTCGGTGGAAAAAGGGCTGGAGATCATGCGCGGGCTGCGCGGTCATACAACGGGTTATGCCGTTCCAACATTTGTAATCGACGCGCCGGGGGGCGGTGGCAAGATTCCGTTGTTGCCCGATTATGTGGTCGGCCGCGATGGCGGCGATCTGTTGCTAACCAACTTCGAAGGCGGACTTTATCGTTATCCGGATCCCGACGGCCATATCGGATCGGATCGAAATATCGGGGGACTGCTCTGATGCTTGTCGGTTTCGTTTATGACGCGCGCGAGGATTATCGCGCCCTGGGTTTCGGCGAGGAAGCGATCGCCGAGTTTGATTCTCCGGAAACACTGGCAGAGATCGAGGCTGCGCTCATTCGCATCGGCCATGAGGTCGAGCGGATCGGGCATGGCCGCGAACTGGCGGCGCGGCTGGTGCGAGGCGATCGCTGGGATCTCGTATTTTCGATCGCCGAAGGCGTTAGCGGCCGCAATCGGGAAGCACAGGTGCCGGCGCTCTGTGAATTGTTCGAGCAAGCCTACGTATTTTCAGACCCGCTGACCAACTCCACCACGCTGGACAAGGGTGTGGCAAAGCGATTGGTGCGCGACGCGGGCGTGCCGACGGCTCCTTTCGCGGTGCTGGAACATGCCGGCGAGGCGGCAAAGGTTACATTGCCCTTTCCGCTGTTCGTCAAACCGGTAGCGGAAGGCACGGGCAAAGGCTGTGAATCAGCCTCCAAGGTAACGTCGCGCAGCCAGTTAAAGTCAACGGCGCAACGGCTGATCGCGCGATTCCACCAGCCGGTGATCGTCGAGACCTTCCTGCCAGGCCGCGAGTTCACCGTAGGGCTGACGGGTACTGGAGAGGCGGCGCGGGCCATCGCCGTGCTGGAGGTGGTGCTGCTTGATGAGGCAGAGGCCGAAATATACTCTTTCCTGAACAAGGAACAGTGCGAGACCCTGGTTCGTTATCAGCTGGCCGACGACGCGGAAGCGATGCTGGCGGCCGAGCATGCGTTGCGGGCCTATCGCGCGCTCGGCTGCCGCGACGCCGCCCGGCTGGACTTCCGTTCCGATGCGAACGGCATTCCGATGTTCCTGGAGGCCAACCCGCTGGCCGGTCTCCACCCGACGCACTCAGACCTGCCAATGCTCGCGACCAAATCGGGCCTGCCCTATGATGCGCTGATGGCCGAAATTCTGGAGTCGGCATCGGCACGCTACGGGATCGGGAAAACCTGGGAACGGTTACAAGGGTCCTGATCAATGGTGAAAAAACCAAGGGCCGTCATATTGCATGGCGCTTCCGCCGATCGACCCGACGAAGCCGACACCATTGTACAGGCCAACATGGTGACCGACGCTCTCAGGCGCATGGGCTGGGTCAGCGAAATAATCGCCGTTGGGCTTGATTTGTCGAAGCTTGAGCGGCGGCTGACTCCGCGGCCCGGGATCGTTTTCAATCTGGTTGAATCGGTGAATGGCGATGGCCGACTGGTGCATCTTGTGCCAGCCGTTCTGGAGCATCTCGGCATCGCCTTTACCGGAGCACCGGCGGCGGCGCATTTCGCCACCACCAACAAACCATTGGCTAAACGCCTGTTACGTGGGGCCGGACTCGCGACCCCGAACTGGATCGGCCCCGGCGAAAATCTGGCGATGCGCAATAGCAGCCAAATGATCGTAAAGGCAGTGTCCGAGGACGCATCCCTTG
Organism: Alphaproteobacteria bacterium; assembly: GCA_029881615.1. Taxonomy (GTDB): domain Bacteria; phylum Pseudomonadota; class Alphaproteobacteria; order UBA8366; family JADFVY01; genus JADFVY01. Next base: position 6,294 of record JAOUMF010000102.1, read on the forward strand.
GCATCGATTCGGACTCGGTCGTGCCGGCCGGCCAGGTCCATGCGGAAATCGCGCGCCGCGCCGCCACCTATGGTGGTGAATGGTTTGCGGAAAGCTTTATCGACGGTCGCGAGTTCAATGTCGGGATCCTGACGGCGGATGGCCGCCCGCAAGTGCTGCCGATCGCCGAAATCCTTTTCGTCGATTATCCGGCCGACCGGCCGCGGATCGTCGATTACGAGGCAAAATGGATCGAGGACAGTTTCGCCTTCAATCACACGCCGCGGCGTTTCGACCTGCCGTCAACGGACGCCGGTCTAGTTGAAGAACTCGGCCGCCTGGCTATTGCCGCATTCAACCTGTTCGGCCTGAAAGGATACGGCCGGGTCGATTTCCGCGTCGATCGCACCGGCCTGCCCTGGATACTTGAGGTCAACGCCAATCCCTGCCTGGCACCCGACGCCGGCTTTTCCGCGGCTGCGGCCGAGGCGGGGCTGACGACCGACAATGTGATCGAACGGATTGCCAGATCAGCCTTTCTCAAGGAGGCGCGCGCCGCCGCCTGACATGTTACGCATTCGCAAAATCACCGACGATCGAACGCCGGCAAATCGCACCGCGGTTTCCCAGGCGCAGGCGATTATTCGCGCTCAATTCCCGGGAATTCCCGGTAGCGACATCGACAAACTGCCGGAGCAGTTGCGCAATCCACTGA
>JAOUMF010000103.1 GCA_029881615.1 Alphaproteobacteria bacterium
GACGCTGCTTGTGTTGCGGTCGGCCGCCGCGGTGGCGATGCCCGATGTTGAAGCCGGCGCAGCCGCATAAATCCAAATTGTCAGGGCAGGTCGGGGGAGATTATGCTCATTAAATTCAAGTCAATGCGTCAGCCCGTGCAGATGGCTCAGGGTCTGAAGGTGTTACCACATCTGATGCGGGTGTTCGCGGATTGGCCGTACCGGGAAGTTCCGAAAATCGGTAGCGCCGGCGCGTTGTTGAACGTGATGCACAATGATGGTTATTACGAGCTCGAGGCGCCCTGGTTGAAAAAACGGCTTCGATTTGATGACGCCGCCGACCTGGCGCAGGGCTTGGCGACTCATGTCGCTCGCGGCTGGTTTAGCGAACGCCCTGGCCTGCTGTGGCTGGAGGCCGCCGCGGCTTTATTCGGCGATCGGATTGTTGTTTTCGTTGGCGGTCCCCGATCGGGGAAAAGTCTGCTGGTGGCCAGCATGGCGGCCAGCGGTAATCCGGTCTTTGCGGATTCGATCCTGCCGGTTCAGCCGGAAAGACAGCAGGCCATCAGCCTTGGCATGGCGCCACGTATGAAATTGCCTTTGCCCGATGCTTTTCCAGGGCCATTGCGTGGCCAACTGGAAAGCCAGATAGACAGTGGTGGCGAAGGCATAGGTTATCTGCGACCGGGCAACGGCAATATAGCACCATTTGGCGAGACTGCCCGTATACGCGCCTTTGTCATGCTCGATCGTTCGGCCTCATCGGCAGCGACACTTGGTCCGGCGTCCAGCGGAAAGATTCTCAAGCGGCTGTTGCTTAACAGCTTTGGCGAGGGGATGGCCGCCGCCGACCTTCTGGATAGTATCGGGCAGGTGGTTGGCGATACGCCCTGCTACCGGCTTTCCTGGTCGGACCCGCAAGAAGCTGTCAATGCGTTGCGCGCACGCTTTGCGACATGGCGCGCGCCGCTGGACGAAAACGAGGTGCAAGCGGGAAGCTCTTCGGCGAAACAGTTGCGACGCCGGTCTTCGGGGCCGCGTACGCCTGTCGGCCGGCGATTTCGCCACCGCGCCGGGCTAACCGAGCATCTGGTGGATGCCGACTTGTTTCTGGTTAATCCGGGCGGGCAGACGATCTATCATTTGAATGGCCTGGGCGCAGGGTTATGGCGACTGTTGGACGGCACACATGGTCTCGAGGATGTTGTGTCCGTCCTTAAAGACGCCTTTCCCAATATCGATTCCAGATCTGTTGAAATCGACGTCAAAAACCTTGTTGGCGATCTGACCGATCGGGGGTTGCTGATCGAAAAGGTTCCCTGAAACCGGCTTTGAGTCGGTTTACGCCAGGCGTCTGGCTTGTAAATTCTGTCTGAAAAGCTGCTGGAACAGGTTGCCGTACCTGTCGAGAGATTGCTCCAGGTGCCAGTTTTCGGTGACGAATCTCCGGGTGGTTTCCGGGTCGGCGGATTTTAGCGTGCGGCGCAGGCTGTGCACCAGGGTCGGCGCGAATTCCGTTGGCGCCAGGCGGCCGGTTACAGGGCACAATACCTTGCTTGGCGTTGGCGCACAGGCGATTGCCGGTTTGCCGCAAGCCTGGGCGGCCAGCACGGCGCGAGGCAGGCAATCGCCCGAGGGGCCATGGAAATAGACGTCAATGGCCTGATAAGCCTGTTCCGGTTTGGCCCATGGTCCCAGCACATGAATTCGTTCTTCCAGATCGAGGCGGCGGATAAGGTCGCGTTCCATAGAACTGGGCTGCGCCACGCCGAACAGAGCCAGGTGAACATCGCGTTCCATCTGGAAAATTGCGTGTAACAGCGTGTTCAAACTGGAAGTTGGGCTGGCACAACCGATTATCCGCGGAGCCGCCGGCAGCCCAATCTGGCGCCGCGCTCGTGCCTGGTCTCCGAGGGTATATCGGTTGCAGTCAATTCCAGTAGGCAGAATTTCGACCTGCGCGGAGAGGGGTAATATACTCGCGATCGTTTCGTTGGGCACGATCAACAACGGCGACAATGTTTCGATAACAGAGGTCAAATGCTTTAAGCGTGCTTTTTGGGCGCCACCCACTTTACCACACAGCGAATGAACGATATTTGGCACGCCGGCAAGCCTGGCGGCTGCGCCCACCGTCGCCAATTCCTCAATGCGGTGGGTGTGAACGATGTCGGGCTGCAATGCACTAAAAAGAAGTTGCAGTTTCCTGGACAGTTCGGGATCGTTCTTCCAGAGCTGAATGGCGTTCTGGCAACTTTTGTCTTTCCGTATCCCGTTGGACAGCCATAGCAAACGGGTATCGCAGTCCGGTGTGAGGCCGGCGCTCAAATCCATGGCCGATGTCAGGTCGTCCTGTGCGTCGTTCTCGGTAATTATTTCCACCACCACAGGGCGGTCCTGAAATGTGGGGATCCGCGCCGCCCCGTTAGTAGAATCGAATTTGTTCATGAATATGCTTTTCGTGACCGGTTTATAACTTGTCAGAGGATAAGCATTTTCCGTGCCAGTTTTTTACGAACGCATCATGCTGGCGGCTGGGTCGAGGCATGACGATGCTACGCGTTTCCGCCGCACGGATACGCGAACTGCAACGTTAAAGAGATAAAAGGCTGAGCGGTGTCAGCCGGCCGAGCGGAACATCGAGAACAGGCCGCCAAGCGGATTCGACGCGGCGCACGGGTTCTGCGCGACCTCCAGGCCAGCCATCTTCCAGGCCATCATGCCGCCATGCAGGTTGTGCACGTTGTCATAATGCTGGGCGAACAGGCGCTCTGCCGCCATCGCCGAACGTGCGCCCGAGGCACAGACGACTGCGACCTTTTTTCCACCGGCGTCCGGTAATTCCGTGCCGCCGAGTTTTGACAGCGGCATCAGTACCGCAGCCGGAATATGGGCGCGGGCATGTTCGTTGGGCTCGCGAACATCGATCAGAAGAACTTCATTTTTAGCGATCCAATCGCTCAGCGTATTGGCGTCGACAGTCTGGACGGCACTCATTTTCTATCCCTCTAAATATTAGTTGTCGCTTATATAATGCCGGCCTGATCTCATGCAAGGGCCAGATCAGGCATTTTCTTCACCGTAATAAAGTGTGACCGTATGCTTTGCCTCGGCAAAAAACAGCCAGCGTTCAACCAGAACGCCGGTTGTAGCGAAAACCACGGCCAGGGCAAGCAGGAATGTAGTGACGATTGACGCGCCGGCAAGGCCCGCCGACAGTAGCAGGATTATCGGCAAGGCAAATAATGCGATGATGGCGATAAAGCGTAACCGGTCGGCATGCTTGCGGGCAATACGGTAGCCCATTTCCCGCATCAGATAATTCGATTCAGTATGCGGTGCATCCAGCAATCGCACCAGGCCCGGCTTGCCAAGGCCAGTGGCGCTGGATGCCGAACTCTCGCTCCGGCTTCTGCGGATCAGGTTCCAGTAGGCCAGTTTCAGCCCCGCGGCCAGCGCGATCGCCGCCAGCGCAGTGGTGTCGATGATTGTGGCCGGATGGCCGAAGACATGGGTCAGAAATGAAAGGAGAAGGGATCCGGTCGCCGCGGAAAGTACCAGGTACACCGGCGGCACAAGCTTGTTCGACCAGCGCTGAATACTCTTCAGTGAGCCATATATCATCGCCGTGCAGTATACCGTGATCAGGCTTAGTACGATGCCTGCCAGTCCCAGTGCGGCGAAGGCGCCGTCATTGCGTTCAAGGAACACCCAGCCATAGGCATACAGGGCTGTCGGGACATAGACGAGCAGCGCCATGATGCCCTCGCGGCTGAGCCATGAGGTCTTCCACTGGGTCAGCGCCCGCCAGGCGCGCTCCGGGCGACCGAGATGGAATGTCGAAGACAACAGCCCCGCCGTCACCAGCCCGAAGGCCAGCCCGAAGGCGGCGACGCCGAACCAGCGGTCGGCTGGCAGAAACCCGATTGCGCCGAAGATGCCGAGCCAGACCAGAAGCCCGTATCCCGCGCCGGACGCCGTGGTGAAAAAGATGACGGAAAATGCAGGATGCATGTTTTCTTTCCCTCCCTCAGCGCGACAATAGCCTGTCGGCCCAGCGTAGAAATGCGTTATCGATATTGTCGTCGATCGCTTTCAGCGCCGCCGGGGTGCCATTTTCATTTCGCAAATCCTTGTCGTCGCGCGGGCGTGGCGGCAAATATTTGTTGGTCGGCTTGCAGCCCTGCTCGGGCATCAGATCGTATCCGCCGCGCGCTTCCACCAGTTTCGATACGCCCGACCCGGGGTCGCCGAGATCGCCGAAATGCCGTGCCCCGGCGGGGCAGGTGCCCACACAGGCCGGCACGCGGCTCTCGACCGGCAGGTTCTCGTTGTAAATCTTGTCGACGCAGAGCGTGCATTTCTTCATCACTCCGGCGTCGGCGTCGTATTCGCGTGCGCCATAGGGGCAGGCCCACGAACACAGCTTGCAGCCGATACACCAGTCGCCATTGACCAGCACGATGCCGTCTTCGGTGCGTTTGTAGGATGCGCCGGTCGGACAGACGGTAACGCAAGGCGCATCCTCGCAATGCAGGCAGGATTTGGGAAAATGCACGGTGCGCCCGCGGATATCGGGATCGTCGCTTTCCACCTCGAAACTGTGGATGCGGTTGAACCAGACACCGATCGGCTCCGCGCCATAGGGGTCGTGGTCGGTCAGCGGCGCGGAATGCCCGCTGGTGTTCCATTCCTTGCAGTTCACGGCGCAGGCATGGCAGCCGACGCAGATGTCCAGGTCGATAACCAGGCCAAGGCGGCGTTCGGTTTTCGCGGGAAGGGCGGTCACGACTTGTCCCCCTTCCTTGGCTTGACCCTGGTTCTGTTACCCCAGCCGCCGGCTACACCAGGGACATTCTCCGATACCTCCTCGCGGTTGCCGATGAATTCGCGATGGAAGCCGCCAGTATGGCCGCTGGCCGCGGGTTTCAGTTCCTTGCCATAGCGCAGGGTTTCAGGCCGCTCCCTGCCCACTCCCGGCGGGCTGGACAAGGACCCGAACATTGGCGCGGTCTCGTTGGCTTCATGGGCCGCGCATTTCTCGATCCGCACGCGCAGATCGAACCATGCGGCCTGGCCGGTGACCGGGTCGGAATTGGAATAGCGGTAGCCGTCCTCGCGGGGGGGCAGCAACTCGGAAATGATGTGGTTCAGCAGGAAGCCCTTGGTAGATTCCGGCGCGTCCTGGTCCAGCGCCCAGGCGCCCTTGCGCTTGCCGATGGCATTCCAGGTCCAGACCGTATCGGGATTCACCCCGTCCATCAGTTTCACCGGCGTCTTGACCCGTCCGTGATGGCTGATCACCCAGACCCAGTCCTCGTCGGCGATATCCAGTTTCGCGCCCTTTTCGCGCGCCATGTAGAGGTAATTGCGCGCGGTGATCTGGCGCAGCCAGGCATTTTGCGATCCCCAACTATGGTACATCTGCATCGGGCGCTGGGTCAGCGCATGCATTGGATAGTCGCTTTCGCTGACGGCATTTTCCTCGAACGGCTGGTGCCACAGCGGCAGCGGGTCGAAGAAGGTTTCAATCCGTTCGCGTTCGCTTTCCGGCGGATGTATGTCGCCATGGCCTCGCGCCGCCAGCCGGAATTTCTGTAGAACCTCGCTATAGAGCTGCAGAACGATCTGTCGGTTATTGGGAATCCAGCCCATATCCTGGGCGTAATTCAGATAGCCCATATTGCCGTGCTTGTAGTAATGCGCGTCCTCGGGCATCGGGTCGTTCCAGAAGGCGCCGTTTTCGATATAGCGGTCCAGCTGGTTCTTGTTGGGCGCGCCGCGGCCCTGCGAGTGGCCGTCCTCGCCGCGCCAGCCGGCCAGTGGGCCGATGCCGGGGCCGCGTTCGTGGTTCACGATGTAATCCGGATAGCCGCCGGGATATTTCGGACGGCCGTCTTTTTCGACCATGCCAGGCAGATGCAGGCGCGCGCCCAGATCCAGCAATACTTCCTGAAAGGCCCGTACGTCGCGGTCGGGCTTCACCACCGGCTGGCGGATCGCGTCGGCGGGGCCTTCGGCCGTGCAGATCGGCCGGTCGAGCAGCGAGATGCAGTCCCAACGTTCAAGATAGGTAGTGTCGGGCAGTATCAGGTCGGCATAGGCCACCATTTCCGACGAATAGGCGTCGGAATAGATGATGTGTGGAATCTTGTATTCGCCGGTTTCCTCGTTCCTGTCGGTCAGCGCATGGATCGTGCCCGGCACGTTCATGGTCGAATTCCAGGCCATGTTCGCCATGTACATGAACAGCGTATCGATGGGGTAGGGGTCGCCGGCCCAGGCATTGTGGATGACCATATGCATCATGCCATGTATCGACAGCGGATGTTCCCAGCTGAAGCCCTTGTCGATGCGTTTCGGCTTTCCGTCCTGATCGAGCAGCAGATCTTCCGGCCCCAGCGGGAATCCCAGCGGCGGCCCGCCCAGCGGCGTATTCGGCTTGCCGGTGCCGGCGGTGGGCTGCGGCATCGGCGGGATCGGCTTGGGGAAGGGCGGTTTGTAACGGAAGCCGCCGGGCGTATCCACCGACCCCAGCAGCATCTGCAACAGGTGGATCGCGCGGCAGGTGTGGAAGCCGTTGGAATGGGCCGAAATACCCCGCATCGCATGCATCGAGACCGGCCGGCCGATCATCTTGTCATGCTTGCGCCCGGCCCAGTCGGTCCATTCGATATCCAGCTCGATGGTCTGTTTGAAGGCGGCGTCGGCCAGCTCGGCGGCAATGCGGCGGATGGTGTCGGCGGGAATGCCGATGCTGTCGGCCACCTGGTCCGGGGCATAGCGTTCGTCCATATAGCGCCGCGCCAGCAATTCGAAGGAAGGAATGGCGGTGCGCCCGTCGGCCAGCTTGTGTTTGCCGACCATAGCCGGGGTCGCGTCGGGCGACAGGGCGCTGACCAGCTTTTTCGTCTTGCCGTCGAAGCAGAGCGGATTGCCTTCCTTGTCACGCGCGAATAGCCCGTCGTCGGCACTGTCCCAATCTTGTATCACCAGC
>JAOUMF010000105.1 GCA_029881615.1 Alphaproteobacteria bacterium
GACAAGCCGGTTGGCGACTTCATAGCAAGGGACGCGGATTTTCCCACCTTCCTGGAGGGGATGGGGGCTATGTTATCGGTCCTGCTGCCGCGCTATGAAAAGGAAGGCAAAAGCTATCTGACAATTGCCGTAGGCTGTACCGGAGGCCGGCACCGCTCGGTTTACGTTGCGGAACGGCTCGGAAAAATGCTGGAATCTAATGGGCGCCGGGTCCATCTAACCCATCGGGACATTCAGCGAAGCGCCGGACAAAACATGCGCTAACCGTCGACAAGGGACGCAACAAGGAAAAATACGATGATAGGGATGGTTTTGGTGACCCACGGGCGGCTGGCGGCTGAATTCATCGCCGCGCTGGAACATGTGGTGGGGGCGCAAAGCAATGTAGCCGCGGTTTGCATCGGGGCCGACGACGATATGGAACAGCGACGCCAGGATATTCTGGCGGCCGTCGCCGAAGTGGACGATGGCGACGGCGTGGTCGTGTTGACCGATATGTTCGGGGGCACCCCGTCGAACCTGGCCATTTCAATCATGAAGGAAGCGAAAGTTGAAGTCATTGCCGGGATCAACCTGCCGATGCTGATCAAGCTGGCGGGGTTGCGTGAAGGTTGCCCGATCGACGACGCGGTTGCCCAGGCGCAGGAATCGGGGAGAAAATATATCAGTGTCGCCTCCAGCCTGCTGGGCGACGGCGACGGATGACGGAAACCGTTGCCCGCGAGGTAACCATCGTTAACCGCCGCGGGCTGCATGCCCGGGCGGCCGCGCGATTCGTGAAACTGGCAGGCGAGTTCGACGCCGACATCATGGTCAGCAAGGACGGCGCCGAGGTTTCGGGCCTGTCTATCATGGGATTGATGATGCTGGCGGCCGCGCCCGGCACGCAGATCGGCGTCAGCGCCACCGGCAATCAGGCCGAACAGGCGGTCGATGCGATCGTGGCGCTGGTGATGGCGGGGTTCGATGAAGACTGACCGGACAAAGGCGAAGGGCGAACGCATTTTCGATGGCGTCGTCGGGGCGTCGGGAATCGCAATCGGCCCGGCCCATGTCAGCGAGGCCGGCGCGCTGCAGGTTCCCGAATACGAGATCAAGCCAGACGATATAGCGTCGGAAATTGGCCGTTTCGAGGTGGCCCTGAGGCGCTCGCAAAATCAGCTTACGAAACTCAAGACAAAGTCCCTTGCGCTGCCGGACGCCGCGGCGGAAGAGTTGGGTTATCTGCTGGACGCACATCTGTTGATGTTGACCGGATCGCGCCTGGTCCGCGGTGTCGAAGAGACGATCGGCAAAAAGGGAATCAATGCCGAAGCCGCCGTTCAAATGGCAATTTCCGAAGTCGCGCGGGGTTTCGAGAGCCTGCCCGACGCCTATATGGCGGCGCGGGCCGACGATGTTCGCGAGGTCGGCGCAAGGCTGATTCGCAATCTTACCGACACGCCATTCCAGGCTTTCACCCATCTGCCGGCGGGCACCATTATTGTCGCCGAGGAACTGAGCCCCGCCGACGCGGCGCTGATCGATCCGCAGATCGTCGCGGGCTTCGCGACCGTGCTTGGCGGCAAGGAAAGCCATACCGCCATCATGGCCCGTTCGTTCGGTCTGCCGGCGATTTTCGGCGTGGCCGGACTGCTGGGTGGCGTAAAGAGCGGCGAGACGGTGATCGTCGATGGGGCGGCCGGGCGGATCATCGTCGACCCGTCCCAGGAAACGCTGAAAGATTACGAGAGCCGCCGCAAGGTACTTGAACGCGAACGGCGGCAACTGGACCGGTTGATCGACCTGCCGGCCGAAACCGGCGACGGCGTTACAATAGGCCTTCAAACCAATCTGGAACTACCGCGCGAAGTGGACGGCGCACTGACCGTCGGCGCCGCGGGAATCGGATTGCTGCGGACCGAATTCATGTTCATGAACCGCGACACCCCACCAGGGGAAGACGAACAATATGAGGTGCTGGCAGGCCTGGTCGCGGCAATGGGCGGACGGCCGATCACCGTGCGCACGCTGGATGTTGGCGGTGAAAAACTGGCTTATTCGCTGGGCGAACAGCTGGGCGATCCGGTTAATCCGGCGCTGGGCTTGCGGGCGATTCGGCTATCGCTGAAACTGGTCAAGCTATTTGAGACGCAGCTGGCGGCAATCCTGCGTGCCAGCGCTCACGGGCCGGTTCGGATTCTGCTGCCGATGATCGCGGGAACCGGAGAAGTGCGGCAAACCCGTGAAATATTGACCCGCGTCATCAAGAGGTTGAAGCGGCGCGGATCGCCGATCGGCGATCCCGTTCCGCCACTGGGGGTGATGATCGAGGTCCCCGGCGCGGCGCTGGCCGCCGATGCGCTGGCGGCCCACGTGGACTTTTTCGCCATCGGCACCAACGATTTGACCATGTACACCCTGGCCATCGACCGCGCCGACGAGCAGGTGGCCCATCTGTATAATCCGCTGCATCCAGGGGTGTTGCGGCTGATCCAGTTCGCCGTGCAGGCGGGACAACGCGCCGGCATCCCGGTCAGCGTCTGTGGAGAAGTGGCGGGCGATCCGCGATATACGGCGCTGTTGCTGGGGCTCGGCGTGCGTGATTTATCCATGGCCGCCCCTTGCCTTCCCAGGATAAAGCAACGCATCCGCCAGATCGACATGGCGGCCGCCACCGCACGCGCCGAGATTATCATGAGCCAGGCCGATTCCGGACGGATTGCAACGCTGCTTGATGATTTCAACGGATAGACCCAATCCCAAAGGCCCACGATCCCTGCTATAGATAAATATAAAGATATCTTTATATTGTTCTTGCAATAATCCGCGGCTGCTGTTATATCGCTGCCGCCATCAACAGGATTTTCAAGGAATTTACGCCATGAGCGCGCAGGATTATGTAATCAAGGATATTGGTCTCGCCGATTGGGGCCGCAAGGAACTGGATATCGCCGAAACCGAAATGCCGGGACTGATGTCCCTGCGCGAAGAGTTCGGCAAGGCGCAGCCCTTGAAGGGCGCGCGGATCGCCGGATCGCTGCACATGACCATCCAGACCGCCGCACTGATCGAGACACTGACGGCGCTGGGCGCCGATGTGCGCTGGGCTTCCTGCAATATCTATTCGACACAGGATCACGCCGCGGCGGCCATCGCGGCCTCGGGCGTTCCGGTTTTCGCCATCAAGGGCGAGACCCTGGAAGAATACTGGGACTACAGCCATCGCATTTTCGAATGGTCCGACGGCGGCGCCCCGAACATGATCCTCGACGATGGCGGCGACGCCACCCTGCTGCTGCATCTGGGCATGCGGGCTGAAAGCGATCTCTCGGTGATCTCCAAGCCGACCAATGAGGAAGAGGAAGTCCTCTTCGCCACGATCGCCAAGCGGGTCAAGGAACAGCCGGGCTGGTACACCAAGACCATCAAGGCCATCCAGGGCGTGACCGAGGAAACCACGACCGGCGTGCATCGCCTGTACGAGATGGCGCAGAAGGGCACGCTGATGTTCCCCGCCATCAACGTCAACGATTCGGTCACCAAGTCGAAATTCGATAACAAGTATGGCTGCCGCGAAAGCCTGGTGGACGGCATCCGTCGCGCCACCGACGTGATGATGGCCGGCAAGGTCGCCGTCGTCGGCGGCTTCGGCGATGTCGGCAAGGGTTCCGCCGAATCGCTGCGCAGCGCCGGTTGCCGCGTGCTGGTAACCGAGGTCGATCCGATCTGCGCGCTGCAGGCGGCGATGGAAGGTTTCGAAGTCGTCACCATGGAAAACGCCGCCCCGCGCGGCGACATCTTCGTCACCACCACCGGCAATATCGACGTCATCACCATCGACCATATGCGCGAGATGAAAGATCGGGCAATCGTCTGCAATATCGGGCATTTCGATTCCGAAATTCAGATCGGTGCGCTGAAGAACCTGAAATGGAACAACATCAAGCCGCAGGTTGACGAGATCGAGTTCGCCGACGGCAAGCGGATCATCCTGCTGGCCGAGGGTCGGCTGGTAAATCTGGGCTGCGCCACCGGCCACCCCAGCTTCGTCATGAGTGCCAGCTTCACCAACCAGGTACTGGCCCAGATGGAACTTTGGCAGCATCCGGACAATTATGAGAAACAGGTCTATGTCCTGCCCAAGCATCTCGACGAAAAAGTCGCCATGCTGCATCTGGCCAAACTCGGCGTCCAACTCACAAAATTGTCGAAGCAACAGGCCGACTATATCGGCGTGCCGGTTCAGGGCCCGTTCAAGCCGGAACAATACCGCTACTAATTCGTCAACCCGAATACATCTTTCAGAGAGCCCCGGCATCCGCCGGGGCTTTTTTTTGGGGGTCCGGTCCGGATATTTCGATATATTGTTGGCATTGTATAAGAAATAACCGTTATTTAAGTGCAAGGTTGCTTGTGCAGTGAACGCTGCTTACCTAGACTACCTCGCGTGATAAAGAATAGGTTAATAATCCGTGCCGGAACTGGGGTTCTGGTACTATTAGCGGCCGACTCACCCGCTTATGCGGCGGGAGCGGTGCCAATGACGGTTGCCCTGTCGCTGGGCATCGGTCTGGCAGCCGCAATTGCCGGCGCCCTGTATCTTTACATGCAACTTCTTGCCAATAAGCGCGAAACCCTACAGCTGACAGCGGAAAATTCGCGGATTCTGAACAGCGCGCCGACGGGTTTGGTGCGTTGGACAGGGAACCAGGCAAACTTTTCCGCGCGCGCCGTTGAATTTCTGGAAATGTCCCGAAATCCGGGGGTGATCAGCGCGGAAAAAGCCGACGCTCTCCTTTGCGGCGCCTTGTCGGCCGGCGAACAGAAACATTTGGCGGAGGCCTTGCGGTCGCTACACACGAACGGAACCAAGTTCGAAACCCGCTTCCGGATATCGGAAGAAACCGCAGTCACCCTTCGCGGCGAACGATCCGAAGAAACGGATATGGTCTGGATTCTCGATGCGGCCGAGCTGATGCGCCTGTCGGGCGAGTTGGACGGAAAGGCCCGGGAAGGGGCAACGCTGCAGGCATTGCTGGACAAGATTCCATTGCCGGTCTGGTGGCGCTGCGATGACCACAGACTTGCGGGCGTCAACCGCGCCTATGTCGAGGCAATCGACCGCAGTCGTGAAAACATATTGGAAAAACAGATCGAGCTGGGCGCCGGCTATATCGACCACGGTGGCCGGGGTCTTGCGGAAAGCGCCGCCAAGACCGGCATGGCGCAATCCATAAGCCACCATGTGGTAATCGGCGGCAACCGCCGCCTGCTTGAATTCACCGAAGTCCCGCTCGACGGCCCCCAGAAGTTTGTCGGCGGTTATGCGACGGACGCAACGGCGCTGGAAGCGCTGCAAGACCAACTGGCCGACCACATCGCCGCCCATGCCGAAGTGCTGGAAGGCTTGACCACCGCGATCGCCATTTTCGGCGCCGACAAGCGACTGAAATTCTTTAATACCGCATACGCGGAACTGACACAGATCGGAACCGAAAGGCTTGAGGCCGAACCAAACCTTGGGGAGATTCTGGAATGGCTGCGCGAAAACCGCCGGCTGCCGGAATATGTGGACTTCCCCGGCTTCAAGGCGGAACAGGACCGCTGGTTCACCTCGCTGATAGAACCGGTGCAGGAACTGATGCATTTGCCGGACGAAACCACCTTGCGTTTCGTAGCCTCGCCGCATCCGTTGGGCGGACTGGTCTTCGCACTGGAGGATGTAACCGATCGCCTGGCGCTGGAAAGTTCATACAATACCTTGATCGAGGTGCAGCGCGAGACACTGGATAAGCTGTATGAAGGCGTGGCCGTGTTCGGCGGTGACGGAAGGCTGAAACTGTCCAACCCGGAAGCGAGCAGAATCTGGGGCATTGCCGAGGGTACCCTCACCGGCGGACCGCATATCAGCGATCTGGCTGAAGCCGCCCGCAGCTACTTCCCTGACGACATCGACTGGCCGAGGCTGAAACAGCGCATTATCCTGATGGTGACGGAGCGCACGCCCCATACCGGACGGCTGCACCGTTCCGACGACACCGTGATAAAATACGCCGTCGTTCCGCAACCCGACGGCAATACATTGCTCAGCTTCATGGATATTTCCGATAGCGCCCGGGTGGAACGGGCGCTTAGGGATCGCAATCTGGCGCTGGAAAACGCGGACAGGATCAAATCGGAGTTCATCGGCAACGTAAGTTACGAATTGCGCACGCCACTGAACGCCATTGTCGGTTTTACAGAAATTCTGGACAACCGCTATTTCGGTGAGTTGACAGAGCGTCAGGCTGAATATGTCGAATGTATTCTGCAAGCCTCGACCCACCTGATGGCGCTGATCGACGACATCCTGGATCTGGCGACGATTGAGGCCGGCTATATGTCGCTGGACCTGCAGGATGTAGAAATTCCGGCACTGATGGGTGCGCTGGCGGAAGTCGCGTCGGAGCGGGCGGATCAGGCCGGACTGAAAATCGAAATCGAATGCCCGCCAAATATCGGCGTCATGCTGGCCGACACGGTGAGACTGCGTCAGGCCCTGTTCAACCTGGTTTCCAACGCAATCCAGTTCACACCGGCGGGCGGAACCATCACGCTTTCGGCGGAACGGGCCCAGGACGAAATGCTGTTAAGCGTTACCGATACCGGCATCGGCATCGCGCCGGAGGATCACAAGCGCGTATTTCAGAGGTTCGAACGCGGCGACCCGCAGGCGCGCGAGTCCGGAACCGGGCTGGGCCTTGCCCTGGTCAAGAGCCTCGTCGAACTGCATGGCGGCAGCGTGACGCTGGAAAGCGCACCGGGACAGGGGACCAGGGCAACCTGCCACCTTCCAATCAATCGCGAGCCTCTGGACGAAACCGCGTTGCCCGACGCCCAACAGGTCAACTGACCGCCCAGGCGACTTATTCGGGCACGCCCTTCGTCGTCGAATATTCGAAATGCAGTTCCTGACCCTCGAACACCATGGGCCAGGCCGCAT
>JAOUMF010000104.1 GCA_029881615.1 Alphaproteobacteria bacterium
AAACCGGTCAACATATCGGGGCTCCACATCAAAACCCGATTTTCACCGCTAAGCCGGCTTAGATCTTTCGCCCGGTCGGCCCGATTTATCGTTTCATGCACCGGTGTCGATTCGTCCATCATGGCGCCGCCAAGCGTAACGGTAATCAAAGCGGTCCCCCCATTTGGAAGATGAAACGGAGCCTTGGTAACGAGATTTCGCAATCGCAACAGTACACTGGCGGCATCGCCCGGTATCAAATGCGGAAGGCATATCACAAGCCGGTCGCGACCAAATCGGTATACCGAATCATATGACCGCAGGCAGTGGGCAAACCTGTCCGCAATCTCGGCTATGGAATGTTCCACGAAACGGCCGGGACCCGAATCCGGACTGCAAACCGCAACGCAGCAACTGTTCTTCCCCTCGGCCACCCGGCCCTGTTCGGCGATCAGATGTCTGGCCATAACCAGAAGATCGCTATGGATCGGCAAGGGTTCAAACTTGTCCGGCCTGTTATCGGGGCCACCCAGTTTCACCTCTTGAAGGTTTTCACCGGTTGCCGCCTCCACCGCCCCGGCATCGGCTTGTCCCTTGGCCACCTTACCGGCGGATTGCCGTGTAAAACCACTGTCACCATTATTTTTCAAGACTCGACGGCCAAATGGCCCGGATATTTCCGCTTCCGCAGTTTCGCTAATCTTATTCAAAATATAACTCCCCTTTTCCCGAACGGCCTGCCACTTTGGCATCCAAGACGACCGCACACTCTATAATATCATTAACACTGAATTAACGATAAGCAAAAACAATGCCAATGATGTAAATCAGAAAACTCAAAGGAAGTTCGTTAACCGCGCAACAACCCGCTCGCCACCCCCCCCGGGGAGAACGCGAAGGCCAGAATCAGGCGGTATCGCGTTCCACGGCACCCTTGCGCGCGGCGGTCTTCGGCTCGTCTTCCACCTCCGCGCCATCGGCATCGAAGATGATCCGATCGGCACCGGAAAGGGCAATGAAGCGCTTGCCGCGCGCCCGCCCGATCAGGGTCAGTCCGGCCTTGCGCGCCAGTTCCACCCCCCAGGCGGTAAAGCCCGAGCGCGAAACCAGAATGGGAATGCCCATCTGCACCGTCTTGATCACCATTTCCGAGGTCAGCCGCCCCGTGGTGTAGAAGATCTTTCCGGCGGCCGACACGCCCTCCATCGCCATGTAGCCGGCAATCTTGTCGATGGCGTTGTGGCGGCCGACATCTTCCATATAGATCAGCGGGCGGTCTTCTTCGCACAGAACGCAGCCATGGATCGCGCCGGCGGTGAGGTAAAGGCTGGGCGCGGTATTGATCTTTTTGGTCAGGCTATGAAGCCACGAGGTCTTCAGAATTGCGCCCTCGGGCAGGCGCACCTCCTCGAATCTCTCCATCAGATCGCCGAATACCGTGCCCTGCGCGCAGCCCGAGGTCAGCGTCTTCTTCTTCAGCTTTTCCTCGAAATTGGTCTTTCGCTTCGTGCGGACCACGACGGTTTCTATATCGTCGTCGTAATCCACCGATGTAATCTCGTCGTCGGGCAACAGCATGTTCTGGTTTATCAGATAACCAACGCCAAGATATTCGGGATGATCGCCGATCGTCATCATCGTGACGATCTCCTGCCCGTTCAGGAACAGCGTCAGCGGCCGTTCGACCACCACGCGGGTATCGACGGGTTGGCCATCCTGGTCGATGCCGGAAACCGCCTCGGTCAACCGTGAATCGTCAGGGTCGGGTTTTACAATGAATTCACTCATGCCCAGCAATATGCGCGTGGTGCGGCCGCTCGACAAGGTCGGACACCGACATTGACTGCTCTTCTCCATCCTGTGGCGCCCCCCAGAATGCGGCGACCGTCGGGCCGGTCCTGGTTAGCGGATCGCGCAGGAAATTGATGATTTCGTAGGGCCAGACGCGCCGGCCCATCTGGCTGTACCAGCGCATTGCGTGACGCAGTTTACGGTCTGGCTGCAGGAATGTGCGATAGAGCGCACTGGGGCGGCATTGCAGGACCATCTCGGTGAACTTGAACCACAGCAGAACGCGCCACGGCGGCATGTGGCGGGTGGCCAGAACCTGGTGCTTGTAATCCCATCGCCGCCGGTCGGTCTGAATGACCTTGCGGCCAGCTGCATCACGGAAAAAGGGCGTCCAGCGATGCGGGGTCACATACAGCATCTGGATCTGATCGGGATCGTAGGAGAGCAACTGGCGCATGCCGCGCCAGTGATCTCGGTCCGTCTCCTCCTCGAAACCGACCACCCAGGTCGCCATCGACAAGATGCCGTTTTCACGCAGCAGCCGGATCGCCTCACGGTCGGTCGCCGTGGTCGCATCCTTGCGGATCAGCGACAGCGTCTCCTCGTCGGTATGTTCCATACCCAGCAGGAAGCGGGTCCAGCCGGCCTTCCTGTACAGATGCAGGATATCGGCATCGCGGACGATATCGTCCGCTCGGGTCGAGCCCACCAGGATCAAGTCCACATTTTCAGCGATCAGCGCCTCGAGGAACCGCTTCCAGGCCTTGCGGGATACTGTGGGGTTTTCGTCCGCGAAGTTCACCACCTGCACACCCTGCTCGCGATACAGCCGGGCCAGTTCGCGGGCAAAATGGACGGGGTCGCGGTGGCGCCAGCGAGTCCAGAAGCCCCGCTGGCCGCAATAGGTGCAGAGATGCGGGCATCCCCTGGAGAACTGCACGACCACCGCCCGAAGCCCGCCCCAGTAGCTATAGCGGGCATGGTCGATCAGTTCCCAACCGATCCGGTAGGCATCCAGGTCGCGGATGACCGCCGCAGGCCGGTTGGCGACCGGCCCGCCCCGGCCCTGCCGGGCAATGCCGGGAATCCCGTTCAGGCTGGCGCCATCCCCGATCGCAGCCATCAGGCGCCTTGCGGTCTCTTCGCCCTCTCCTCTGACAATGGCCGTGACATAGGGCTCTTCAGAAAGGATATCGCGCCAATGATAGGTCGGATAGACACCGCCATAGACGACATGGACCCCCGGCATGGCTGCGGCGATTTCGCGGGCGACGGCCGCGATCACGGGATGGCCGGAGGTCGAACCCGAATGCCCGAACAGAACGGCATCGGGGGCAAAGGCAAGCGCTTCGGCAACAATATCCCGGATCGGCATCGGCCCGAATTCGCCGTCCAGCAGTCGCACCTCGTGGCCGTCGTCGACCAGCGGCCCGCCAACCGCCAGAAGGCCCAGCGGCGGCAGGTGATCGTCCGGGATGCGGCTGCCGATCGCCGGATGCGGCACGTTTATCAAGAGGACGCGCATGGCTATGCCTCCTTCCTTCTGCAACTTCGATTTTGAAAAGGAGTCGGGTGCGCGGATTACGCCCCTACCCGGTGTGCCATCGTGACCTGCTCGGCGTCGCCTCTATCCGGCAGTGCACCGAAACGCCGGTTGCGGCCCTTGAATTCCTCCAGGACTGCGGCCAGATCCTCGGCGCGGAAATCTGGCCAGAGGGTATCGGTGAAATGCAGTTCGGAATAGGCGCATTCCCACAGCAGGAAATCGGACAGCCGCTGCTCGCCGCTGGTGCGGATCAGCAGATCGACATCCGGGCAGTCGCTCTCGCCCTTTATCAGTCGAGAGAAACCTTCCGGCGTCAGGTCGTCCGCGCCGTTCGCGCTGGCCGCCGCCCGCAGGATGGCGTCGCGCGAGGAATAATCCAGCGCGATTCGCAAATGCAATGCCTGCCCCTGCGCCGACACGGCCTCGACCCATTCGATACCGGCGGCCAGATCTTCCGGCAGCCGATCGCGCCGGCCGATTGCCGTCAGGCGTACACCGGCCCGCGCGAAACGCGCGGCCTCGGTCCGCATATAGCGCCGAAACAGCCCCATCAGGGCCGCCACCTCGGTTTCCGGCCGCTTCCAGTTATCGGCGGAAAATGCATACAGGGTCAGCGTTCCGATACCCAGCTTCGGGGCGGCCTCGACAACCCGGCGAACCGCCTCGATGCCCATCTTGTGCCCGATCCGGCGCGGCAGCCCCCGCCGCGTCGCCCACCTTCCATTGCCATCCATGATGATGGCGACATGCAGTTTTGATTGCAGATTACTTTGCATTATAAAGTGTCCTTTCAAAAAAATAGCCTATGCGGGCCTCAGCCGCGGATTGCCGGCTGCGGCCTCTTCGTCGTCGGCCGCCTTGGCGGCATCGCGGACCACCTGCTCCAGCACCGACAAATATTCCAGAAACCGGTTCCGGCCCTCGGCCGTCAGGCGGCAGGTTGTGTGGGGCCGGTTTCCCTCATAGCCCTTCAGGATTTCCACGAGCTTCGCTTCCTGCAGCACCTGGAGATGCCGGCTCAAATTACCGTCCGTCAGACCGCAGAGTTGCTTCAGGTCGGCGAACGCCAGCCCCTTGGGATGGGCCATCAGCGACGTCAGCACGCCCAGGCGCGCTTTTTCGTGGATCACCCGATCCAGCCCGTCATATGAAAACCGGGCATCGCTATTGCTCTTCGGCATAATATTCTCCGGATGCGAAATAAAGAATCGTGGCCATCATGAACTGGCCGGCAGCGAAAGGCAGCCCCATCATCCAGGGCGAGAGGCCCCGGTCGAGGCCCGCGACAATCAACACCGCTATTCCGGCGACAAAGTACCATGCGGCAACCAGAATGATCAGGGGCGGCAGCGTTCGCACCGATGCGAAAATGCCCAGCGCAACAAGCACTTGCCAGAGCCCCGGCAACAGCCACAGGCTATCCGGCGCAAACCGCGCCAGCACCAGGGCAACCGACCCGCCCGCAAATCCGGCGGGCAGGAAATGCTGGATGGCGTTCCATATCATCGCATCCGCCAGACCGCCATGGTGACGGCGCGACCGCGCCAGCATCTCTGCAACGATCAAAGCCGCGCAGACCACGGCCGTCGCCACCCAACCGCCAAGCAGAATCAGAGGATCGGCCGCCAGCGTTTCGGACCAGATCGATTGCACCCCCGCCGTGACGATGGACAACAGGCCGGTGACCGCCATAACGGCCGGCCCAAAACCGCGAAACATCGTTCCCACCGCAAGCTGGCTGCGAATATTCGCGATATCCGCCAAAGCCCTGTCAACGTCGCGCATATGCCCTCGCTAAATAACTTTACAATACAAAGTATACTCCGATGCAAAGAAATCGCAACCCATTTTCACCTGTCGGCAAGATGGGGCTAAAAAACCGCACTGCGCTACGGGTAGATTGTCGCGGCCGACCTATATAAGATGGGTTGTTGTTTCAATGGAGTTTGTCCAGATGCAAGATCCGTTCGGTCGGGATGTCTCATATCTGCGCGTGTCGGTGACCGACCGCTGCGATTTCCGTTGTGTCTATTGCATGGCGGAAGACATGACCTTCCTGCCCAAGAAAGACGTGCTGTCGCTGGAAGAGTTGGACCGCCTGTGCGGCGCCTTCGTGCGGCTGGGCGTGCGCAAGCTGCGCCTGACCGGCGGCGAACCGCTGGTGCGCCGAAACATCATGTGGCTGATCAACCGGCTGGGCGAACATCTGAAGAGCGGCGATCTTGACGAGCTGACCGTCACCACCAACGGCAGCCAGTTGGAGAAACTGGCCGACCAGCTTTACGCGGCCGGTATGCGCCGCATCAACGTCTCGCTGGATACGCTGAACGAGGAAAAATTCGTCGCGATCACCCGCTGGGGCAAGTACGACAAGGTGATGGCCGGCCTCGACGCCGCCGACCGCGCGGGCCTGAAGGTCAAGATCAACGCGGTGGCGCTGAAGGGCGTCAACGACGACGAACTGGATCATATGGTCGAATGGTGCGGCAAGCGCGGCTACGACCTGACCTTCATCGAGGTCATGCCGATGGGCGACATGGGCGAACATCAGCGGGTCGATCAATACCTGCCGCTCTCGATGGTGCGCGCGGAGTTGCAGAAGAACTGGACGCTGGAAGACATCGATTACAACACCGGCGGCCCGGCCCGTTACGTACGGGTCAAGGAGACCGGCCACCGCATCGGTTTCATCACCCCGATGACCCATAATTTCTGCGAGTCCTGCAACCGCGTGCGGTTGACCTGCACCGGCACGCTATTCATGTGCCTGGGCCAGGACGACGCGGCCGATCTGCGCGAACCGCTGCGCGCCAGCGAGTCCGACGAGCTGTTGCAACAAGCCATCCTGGAAGCGATCGACCGCAAGCCCAAGGGCCACGATTTCATCATCGACCGCCGCAGCGACAAACCCGCCGTCGGCCGCCATATGAGCGTGACAGGGGGGTAACCCCCAACGCCTCAATTAAACGTAATCGGGCCCTTCTCGCTGCGCATGGCGCGGGGCGGGTCTTCGGCCGTGGGGCCGGACTGGTGGTGAACCAGTTTCCATATGCGGTCCTCGCGCACGAAGACATTGGTTGCGATCAGGTTGTTACCGGCGATGACCTCGAAGCAGATCACCGCGGCATAGTCGCCGAACAGCCGGATACGGGGGCCCAGCGCAACAATCGGCGCCTGGGAATCATGCCCCAATATACCCTTCCAGCTTGCCATCACGGCCTCGCGGTCGATGATCGGCCCGCCGCCGGGATGGATGCAGCTCACGGGCGATTCACTCGCCCAGAGCTGCTCCATTGCTTCAAAGTCGCGACCGTTGAAGGCGGCATAGAACGCCTCATTGGCGAACAGGACGGCATCGTGGTCGGACATCCGGTTCCTCAGGCGGCCTTTTCCATGGCCGCCGACCAGGTTCCGGTCGCCGCCGCACCATTGCATCGCGCGCGCAACAGGAAGGCCGACTGCCCCGCCGGAACATTTTCGGTTTTTCCGCCCCAGGCCTTCAGGGCGGCGGCCTGCAACGCTCGGCCGTAAGAGAAGCTGAGCTTCCAGGGAAGTTTTCCGTCCAATTTGTTCATGGCGTCCAGATGCTCGGTCGCGATCAGGTCGGACTGGCCGCCCGACAGGAACACGATGCCGGGCACCGCCGCC
>JAOUMF010000106.1 GCA_029881615.1 Alphaproteobacteria bacterium
GATCGCGAACCCTGCGTTCGGCGGCCCGGGCGCGGCCGCGTGTGCGACCGGCGCCAAACCAGGCAACGATACCGCCGGCAAAAAATCCGACTGCCAGCCCGCCCAGCGCAACCAGGTAAACCGGCACCGGCAGGGAAACGGGAAGCGGCCAGATCGACAGTTCAACAAATCCGCGATTTGACAGCGCAAACAATACCGATAACGCAACCAGCGGTCCGGCAATCAACCAGTAAATCAGCTTCATCAAACAGCGATCCGTTGTCCGGGTTTCAGCCTGTGCTGCTATTTACAAGATCGCGCAATTGCTTGCCGGTCTTGAAGAAGGGGACAGTCTTCGGCGCCACCTGCACGGTATCACCGGTCCGCGGATTGCGCCCAACGCGCGCCTCACGATGTTTTACCGAAAAAGTACCGAATCCCCTTAACTCCACACGATCGCCACGCTCCAGCGCGGAGGATATTTCCTCAAAAACAGTGCCAACGATGCGTTCCACATCCCTGTGATAGAGGTGTGGATGGCTTTCCGCCAGCCTTTGTATCAATTCAGATTTTGTCATCCGGGACGCCCTTGTTTTTGGTCAGGCACAGCCATATTCGCAGGTATGAGCCAGCTTCGCCAACACTCCTGCTCCCTGTCAGCCCTGAAACGTGCCAAAGCTAGCCCTAGTCGTCAAGCGTTAACCCACACTAAATAAACGACTATTCATTTTCATTTCGGAGTTGGACCGAAAATGCGGCCCGCCAGGACGGCGAGCCGCATTCCATTTCTCGATCCGGCGGGATCACTCGTCGGTGGAATCGTCCGACTTTTCCGCCTGTTTGGACTTGAACGCAGCGCCGAGAATATCGCCAAGGGACGCGCCGGAATCCGAGCTTCCGTAATCGGCCATGGCTTTTTTCTCTTCATCGACCTCGCGAGCCTTGATCGACAGATTGACCTTGCGGCCGGACTTGTCGATCTGCGTGATCTTGGCGTCCACTTTTTCGCCCACCGCAAAGCGGTCGGGACGCTGTTCGGAACGCTCGCGCGACAGGTCCGCCTTGCGGATGAACCCGGGGATGGTTTCGTTGACCATCACCTCAATGCCGCTGTCCAGCACCTTGGAGACCGTGCAGGTTACGACGGCGCCCTTCTTGACGCCTTCCATTTCGACGCCGACCTGGTCTTCGCTAAGCTGCTTGATGCCCAAGCTGATGCGTTCCTTGACAACATCGATGTCCAGCACCTTGACCTGAACGACATCGCCCTTCTTGTACTCGGCGATGGCTTCCTCGCCCGACTTGTCCCAGCTGATATCCGACATGTGAACCATGCCGTCGATATCGCCGGGCAGGCCGACGAACAGGCCGAACTCGGTGATGTTCTTGATCTCGCCTTCCATCTCGGCACCAACCGGATGATCGGCCAGGAAGCTGTCCCAGGGATTGTCCAGGCACTGCTTCAGGCCCAGGCTGATGCGCCGCTTCTGCGGATCGACATCGAGCACCATGACCTCGACTTCCTGGCTGGTGGAGACGATCTTGCCCGGATGGACGTTCTTCTTGGTCCAGCTCATTTCGGAGACATGGACCAGACCCTCGATACCGGGTTCCAGTTCGACGAACGCGCCATAATCGGCAATATTGGTAACCCGGCCGGTAAACTTCGCGCCAACCGGATATTTCGCATCGACGCCATCCCAGGGATCGGCTTCAAGCTGCTTCATGCCAAGGCTGATACGCTGGGTTTCCGAGTTGAAGCGAATAACCTGAACATCGACCGTCTGGCCGATCTGCAACGCTTCGGACGGATGGTTGATACGCTGCCAGGCAATGTCGGTAACATGCAGCAGGCCGTCCACACCGCCGAGATCGACGAACGCGCCGTAATCGGTGATGTTCTTGACCACGCCTTGCAGAACCTGACCCTCTTGCAGATTTTCGATCAGTTCGCTGCGGGCCTCGGCACGGCTTTCCTCCAGCACGGCGCGACGCGACACAACGATATTGCCACGAGCGCGATCCATCTTGAGGATCTGGAAAGGCTGCTGATTGCCCATCAGCGGCGTCACGTCGCGCACCGGGCGGATGTCCACCTGGCTGCCCGGCAAGAAGGCGCTGACCCCGGTCAGGTCGACCGTGAAGCCGCCCTTGACCCGGTTGTAGATCACGCCGGTAACGCGTTCGCTGTTGTTGAAAGCCACTTCGAGCTGGCCCCATGCCTCTTCGCGGCGAGCCTTTTCGCGCGACAGCATGACCTCACCATGACGATCTTCCATACGCTCGAGGAAGACCTCCACGATATCGCCAGCCTTGAGTTCCGGTTTTTGCCCCGGTGCGGCGAATTCCTTGACGGCGATCCGGCCTTCGGCCTTTAGCCCTACATCGATGGTTACATAGTCGTTATCGATACGAACGACGGTGCCCGGAATTACCGAGCCTTCAAGTCCCTCATTCGATACGAGGGATTCTTCGAGAAGCGCTGCAAAGCTTTCTTTTTCCTGCGCTATAGCCATTTTTCCTACGGTCCTTTCAAGTCAATCGTTTTTCCGGCCAACCGGTTGTCTCCGGTGGTCTTTCATCAATAATTCACGCCCTCGCGGTCGATCCTCGATCGGGCCGCGACGGCGCACGTCCATCCCTTACTGTCCCGCTAATCCTCCGGCCCGGGCCGCGGCGGCGCTGATCAAGTCCATCGCGGCGGCAAACGCAGCCTCCGCATCGAGCCTTGTGGTATCCAGCACCGTGGCGTCCTCCGCCGGCTTCATCGGCGCAACGCTGCGCCCGCTGTCACGGGCATCACGCTCCTTCAAATCCTGCAGAACGCGCGCATATATACTGGCCTTGCCCCTGTCAAGCAACTCCTTATGCCGCCTTTGTGCACGAATCTCGTCACTTGCGATTACATACAGCTTGATGTCGGCATGCGGGCAGACCACCGTGCCGATATCGCGGCCATCCAGCACCGCGCCGGGCGACTGCGCGGCGAAAGTCCGCTGCATCTCCAGCAGCACGGCGCGCACTGCCGGGATAGCGCTTACCTTGGAGGCAGCCAACGCCGCTTCGTCGCCACTGAGTTCGGGATCTTCCAGCATATCGGGATCCAGCGCCCGCGCGGCGGATTCGGCGGCCACGGCATCGGACGGATCGCCGCCCCGGCGCAGAACCGTCATCCCCACGGCACGATACAGTTTACCGGTATCAAGATAGGCATAACCCAGTTCACGCGCGATGCGGCGCGCCAGCGTGCCCTTGCCCGACGCCGCCGGACCGTCGACCGCGATAATCATGCCGCGGCCTCCGCCGGACCGATTGCCGCCCCGAGGCCATTCATGAGTTCGACGAAACCGGGAAAGCTGGTTTCGATCGGCTCGGCATCGTCAATTGAAATCGGCTGATCGGCCGCCATGCCGAGCACCAGGAAGGCCATGGCGATACGATGGTCAAGATCGGTCTCGATCGCCCCGCCGCCACGAACGGGCCCGCCCCCGCCATGCACTGTAAGGCTATCCTTGCCTTCTTCGACACGCACGCCGCAAGCGGCAAGCCCCCGCGCCATCGCGGCAAGCCGGTCGCTTTCCTTGACCCGCAATTCGGCCAGGCCATGCATGACCGTCGTGCCCTCGGCCACCGCCGCCGCCACCGCCAAAATCGGATATTCGTCAATCATCGACGGCGCGCGAGAGGCCGGAACGTCCACTCCCTTGAGGCCGCCGGCCCGCACATGCAAATCGGCGACCGGTTCACCTGCAATTTCCCGCTCGTTTCGTATCTCGATACCGGCGCCCATCTCAATCAGCGTATCGACAAGGCCGGTACGGCGCGGGTTCATGCCCACGGCGGTCAGCGTGAGGTCCGAACCCGGCACGATCAGCGCCGCCACCAGTGGAAAGGCGGCCGAGCTGATGTCGGCGGGAACCTGGATCTGGCGGCCCGTCAACTCGGGCTGGCCGGTTACGGTAACCGCCAAAGCGCCATCGGCTTCCTCGGTTGTCTCCACTTCCGCCCCGAAAAAACGCAACATGCGTTCGGTGTGGTCGCGGGTAGGCAGGGTTTCGATGGCTGTGGTCTTGCCGGATGTATTCAAACCCGCCAGCAGCACCGCGGATTTCACCTGCGCCGAGGCGACCGGCAGGCGGTAGGTCGTCGGCATGGGGTCGCCGGCACCGGTTATCGCCAAGGGCATGCGGCCGCCCTCGCGCGCAACAATTCGCGCCCCGAATTGTTCCAGGGGAACCTGCACCCGCGCCATCGGCCTACGACAAAGCGATGCATCCCCGGTCAGGAAAGCCGTCAACGGATGACTTGCCAACACCCCCATCAACAACCGCGCGGCCGTTCCGGAATTACCCATATCCAGAATGCCGGCAGGTTCACGCAAACCGCCGAGCCCGACCCCCTGGACGCGCCAGACGCCTTCAGCATCGCGCTCCACATCGGCGCCCAGCGCCCGCAACGCAGCCGCCGTACAAAGCACGTCCTCGCCTTCCAACAGGCCTTCGATCACAGTCTCGCCCACTGCCAGTGCGCCAATCAGCAACGCGCGATGGGAAATGGATTTGTCGCCAGGGACCCGAATCTCGCCCGAAATTGAGGTCGAAATACAGGATTTCATGGGTCGCATAAAAGGCCTCAATCAACTATTTACGGGACTATTCCCAAGCGCGGCACAGCCATTTAGCACAAAGAATTCGATGCGAACAGGGTTCGATTAGGGCTTGCAAAGCCGGCGCCACGGAACGAAATTTGCATATATTGGCGGAATGCCGGGTAAGTTGACGTCGAATTGTTGACAGTCCGGGCATCCCGTGGCAATCCCCTGCGCTGTAACAACAGCCGCACCTGCAAACGAATGAGGAGTTAGTACCGTGGCCAAACCCGAATGGGGCATTAAGCGGATTTGCCAGAGTTGCAGCGCGCCTTTCTATGACCTCCAGCGCAGCCCTATTGTTTGCCCGAAATGTCAGGCTGTATTCGATCCCGAGGCAATCCTGAAATCGCGCAAACTCAAGGCCGCGGAAGAAATAGCCCCGGCGCCCAAGAAAGAGATCCAGGATCCGGAAGACATTCTGGACGATGACGACGACGACATCGTGGTCGCCGACGTGGATGACGACTCCGTATTGGAAGATGCCAGCGATCTTGACGACGAAGACGTCAGCGGCGTGATTGAAACCGGGGGTGAGAAGGACGAAATTTAGCGGATAATCCGTCGGCGGTATCCGGTAATTGCATTTTTAACTTGCGCCAGCGTGCGGCAGCCTTATAACGGTGCCGACTTCGCTTGGGGGCATCGCGTCGCCCGCCAGCAAGCCCGTGGGGCCGTAGCTCAGTTGGGAGAGCGCTTGAATGGCATTCAAGAGGTCGTCGGTTCGATCCCGTCCGGCTCCACCAGAATTTCAGGGGGCCTCGCGATAATCCGCGAGGCCCCCGTTGTTTTGTGGCAGGTTCGAAGTTTCCTGCCACCCACAGTCCGGTCAGAAATTTCGCTGGTACTCCGGCATCAGCAACCTGTCGATGACATAAAGCACGCCGTTATCGAGCACTTTACGTTCCGTTACGACCGCGCGTCCGTCAATAACCCGGGCGTCGCCCATAACCGCGATATTCAGGCTGGTACGCTGCAACGTGATCACATCCGCACTGTCCGTGGGCGCGGTGGCTTCAAGGATATGGTGCGACACCAGTTCCTTGAGCCGTTCAGCATTCGATGGTGTCAACAGCAGGCCGTTCAGCAGGAATGCCGACCCTTCCATGACCATTGACCGGTTGGAGGGTACAAGCAGGATATAGGGGCCTTCGCCTTTCAGGATATCGGCCATTCCGGACCGTTCCACGGCATTCGCGAACAGGCTCAGCCGATTGTCGGCGTTGAGTTCGTCATGAAGGTCGGCCGCACGCACATCCGGAGTGGCGAAACCGAAAACGGTCCCCAACAGGATGCCGGCCAGGGCAACGGTTTTTGCAGTCCACGCCACAGAGCGGTTGTTTGCGATAGTCGTCATTTTCAATCTCCCAAATATGGTAAAGCGCCAATTCCGAGGTCCGGCTTCGATCCTTCACCGAAGGTCTGCCCTTCCTCCGGAACCCGTCGCCATGGGGCAGCGGTTTCCTTGGCCCCAGATTGCCGCCTGCTCGTCAGACCGGCGTGACATCGCCGCAATAAGATCGTCAAGAATGCTATTTTTGCGCTATATTGCGCTTCTCCTCCCTTCCGCTATGATTGAAATGGCGAAAAAGAGGGTGAATGGTCTTGTCGAAACTGGACCTCAGGCTTTTCGGTGGATTCGAAGCGCGCACGGCAGACGGTGTTGCGCTATCTTTTTCCACGAAGAAAGCCAAGGCTCTTCTGGCCTATCTGGCGGTCCACCCCGGAAGAGGGCATTCCCGCAGCAGCCTGGCCGGCCTGTTATGGGGCGTCAGCGGCGAAGAGCAGGCCCGCGCCAGCCTTCGCCAGACCCTGAGCTATATCCGCAAATCCCTGGCGCCGACGGGCGAGGAACATCTGGTCATCGACGGCGACCTGATTTCCATTGACCCGGCGACAGTGCGGGTCGATGTGGCCGTTCTCGTGGAATTGGCCGCCAACGGCGAGGCAGAGGACGCAGACAGCCTTGCCGATCCGTACCGGGGCGACCTGCTGGAGGGGTTGGACCTGCGCGAGACCGAGTTCAACGACTGGCTGCGGGACGAGACGACCCGGCTACGCGACATGGCCACGGAAGTCTTGGGGGCCGCGATGGTCCGCCTGACCGAAGCCGGAACCCTTGCCAAGGCCCTTGCCGTCGGACAGAAGCTTCTCTCGGTGGATCCGTTCCAGGAAAACATTCACCGCGCCGTCATGCGCATCCATCTACAGCAGGGCGAGCGGGCCTTGGCGTTGAAGCAATTCGAAGCCTGCCGCGAAATCCTGATGCGTGAACTCGGCGTCGAACCGGACGAGGAAACCGCCCGACTGGCGGAA
>JAOUMF010000107.1 GCA_029881615.1 Alphaproteobacteria bacterium
TAATCACGTTGCGCAGGACGTCGCCCCGTTTTACCAGGGCAATCGCTTCGTTGATCTCTTCCAGCCGATAGCGGCCGGAGATCAGTTCATCCAGTTTCAGCCGGCCTTGCCGGTAAAGCGAGACGAGATAGGGGATATCCACCTGAATGCGGGACGATCCCATTTTGCTGCCAAGAATGCGCTGATTCAGCGCCGCGACATTCCCGGGGTCGATTTCGGTCATTACGCCGGTCTCCGGCATGCCGACCAGCACTATGGCGCCGGCCGGACTGGCCATGTCGAATGACTGATCGAAGGCCGCCTTCGCGCCCACGGTGACGAAAACGTAATCGGCGCCACGCCCGCCGGTCAGGGCCCGGACCCGATCGACAATATCCGTTGCTCGGCCGTCCAGGCTATGCGTCGCGCCAAAGCGTTCCGCCGCTTCCAGCTTGGATGCCACGATATCGACGGCGATGATCGTGCTGGCGCCGCCGATCGCTGCCCCCTGTATGCTGTTCATGCCGACGCCGCCGGCGCCGATCACAACGACACTGCTGCCCGGTTTCATCGCGGCGGTGTTTACCACCGCGCCGAATCCGGTGATGACCCCGCAAGCCAGAAGTGATGCGCTGTCCATTGGAACGTCTTTCGGTATGCCCACCGCCTGGGACGCATCGACCACCGCATATTCGGCAAAGGCGCCCGTGCGCAATCCGTGCCGGATGGCTTTGCCGTCGTGTGTCTTCAGGGGGCTTTTCGCATCAAGCGGAAAGCTTGTCTCGCATGCCACGGGCAGTCCTTGCGAGCAATAGTGGCAATGGCCGCATGACCGGATCAACGTGACGACCACGTGATCGCCCGGCTTGACGGTGGATACGCCGGGGCCGGTTTCTTCAACCACGCCCGCGGCTTCGTGGCCGTAGACCGCCGGTAAATCCCCACCCCAGGCGCCGTCCGCGTAGAAGATATCGCTGTGACAGATGGCGCAGGCGGACAGTTTTACCTTGATCTCGCCCGTTCCCGGCGGCGCAAGGTCGATTTCCTCGATCACCAGAGGTTTGCCAAACTCCCGGCAGACGGCTGCTCTCATGTTCTGTACCCCATACCCTGATCTCGTCGACGCCAAACTCTACGCTTGATCGTCGTCGGACTTAAGCTAAAAATCAAACAAAGGAATATGGCGCTAAGGGTATTTTAAATTTTTGCTTTGAGGAACGGTACCAGCCGATGTCACACCAATTGCCACCACTTGTCTGGTTGCGTGCTTTTGAATCGGCGGCGCGATTGTCCAGCTTTACCGCGGCGGCGGTGGAGTTGAACCTGACGCAGGCCGCGGTCAGCCACCAGGTGCGGTCCCTGGAACGGTATCTTGGCTTTTCCCTCTTCGAACGTCTGCCGCGCAGCCTGCGCCTCACGGATATGGGCCGGGCCTACTTGCCCACGCTAAGGAAGGCTTTCGACGATATCTCGGCGGCGACCGCTGGCCTGTTCGGTCCGATGGGCGAGAAGTCGGTAACCGTTCGCGCGCCCGTATCTTACGCCGTTTTGTGTTTGGCGCCACGCTTGCATTCCTTTCGCCGCGCCTATCCGGAAATTGACGTCCGGTTATGTTCGGCGATTTGGGCCGACGCCCTGGAAACGGAAACGGCGGACGTGGATATCAGATATGGCGACGGCCACTGGCCCGGTTTCGATGCGGAGTTCATATTCAACGAGCCTGCGGTTCCGGTTTGCAGTCCTGAATTTCCCGAAGCGCGCGGTCCGGCAGCGCATGTTCTCGAACTCGCGCGCCGCGATATCATCCACATCATGGGCGCCGAGGATTTGTGGACAAGGCTGTTACGTTCGATCGGATCGGTCGAGACGGTCACGGCCAGGGGCATGAAGGTGGATACTTCGCTGGCTGCGGCCGAATTGGCGGCGACAGGAATGGGCTGTGCCCTTCTGCTTCGCAGTTTCGCGGCGCCCTACGTCAAGGACGGCAGGTTGATCGTACCGGTCGATATCGAATTGCCGCTGGAACAGTCCCATTACTTGCTGCTGCCGCATGGGCAGGAGCGCGCCCGCCCGGAAGTCCTGTTGTTTCAAGAGTGGCTGCTTGATGAATTCAGGTCCGGCCGTTGAATCGGCAGGCGGGCCCGCCGTGAATATTGCCGGCTGAATTCCGCCAAGATGGTTTTAGTCGGGCCTGTGCGCGATGGCGTGGCGCAGCAGCGGTTCGTATTCGCTCCAATGGTCCGGCGGGCTGAAGCGGGAAAACATCACAAGCCCGTGGCTGTCCAGGATATAGGTGGCGGGAAAACGCGGCGCGACGACACGGTCCGCGATGATGCCGCCGTCGGCCGTGGTCAAGTCGCGGTCTGAGGGGCTCCTGGCGCCTGAATCGTAAAATGGCATGGCAAATTTGCGCTGTTGCGCCCAGCGCCGGGACCGATTGATATCCTCGCGCGCCTGCACCAAAACAAAGGCGATTCCCTCTTCTTCTTTCAGGCTGTCGTATAGGCCTTGCAGTTCCGGGAATTCAAACTGGCATGGCGCGCACCAGCTGCCCCAGAAATGCAGGAAGACGATCTTGCCACCGAGATCTGAAATCTTGACCGGTTCGCCGTCGGGGGTGGTCAGCAAAAGGTCAGGGAAGCGCCTTCCGCGTATGGTTCCGACCGGCTGGCTGGCCGCGGTATCCGATCCGGCATAGGGTCCCCAGGCGGCGGCCCATGCATCATCGTCCAGCACCACCTGCCCATCGACGGCATAAACCTTGCAATTCTGGTTGGTGTAGCCGGAACAGGTGCGAATGGCTTCCGACTCGGCAACGTCAGGATCCGGCATGTCGGAAACCCATGCCCAGGCACCGCCCGGCGCAATCGCAAAGGCCTTGTGATGGCCGCCGGTAAGGAATTCCCGGTAGCCGGCAACGCCCGCTTGGTCGAGATGGGGAGGGGGAGTACCAGAGTCTTTCACTTGGGCATTGGGTATGCCTGCGGTGGCAATCGAAAAGATCAGACCGGCGGCAAAAAAGAACAGGCTGCGAAAGGTCAATCTTGTGAGTGTCATAGCGGGCCTCCCCTTGGCAACCATGCCGTTAGTGCTCTGGATTCCGATTTCCGAATATATAAGCAAGATAATAGGAAACATTTATTTTTCAATATGTTACTTGACAATATTAGGTTTTAATTATATAAGCAATTACTAATTTTTAATCAGGAGTGCCGATCATGAAAAAGGCAATCGCAGGATTTTTCGCAGGGATCCTGATGACGGGTTTTCTGGCCTGGCAGGTGGGCGGTTCGCTCATGCTTCAGGAATATCCAAGCCCTTACGGAATGGAGGAAACCGCCGCGCGGATTCAGGGAAACATTCAGGCGGCCGGTTGGGACTTGTCCGGATTGCGTAGCCCGTCCAACACCATTCGCAAGCTTGGCGCGACGGTGCCAAACGTGCTGCTCGTCGAGGCTTGCAACCCGGATTATTCCAAACCGATTTTGAAAGACGATACCACGCGCATCCTGTCGATCCTGATGCCATGCACGATCACAATTTACGAGAAGGCAGACGGCAAGGTCTATATCGGCCTTATGAATTCGGGCCTGATGGGCCGGCTTTTTGGTCCCATGGTT
Source organism: Alphaproteobacteria bacterium (assembly GCA_029881615.1). Classification (GTDB taxonomy): domain Bacteria; phylum Pseudomonadota; class Alphaproteobacteria; order UBA8366; family JADFVY01; genus JADFVY01. Next base: position 3,600 of record JAOUMF010000107.1, read on the forward strand.
ACCGAAGTCATGCAGAAGGTTGCGGCCGACCAACAGAAATTCATCACCTTTGACCCGTCCAAACCGGCCCCACCGTTAATTCGCAACAAGCCCGGTGGCGGTGGCGGAACCGGCAAGGGTGGCCTGCAGGATCTCGGGGGCTGCTAAGCCCCCTCTTGCAGGTTAAATCGTCAGGGAATTAAACAGAGGAGCAGGACCATGCGCACCTGCAGTATATTACCCCTCCGCCATCTAGCGGTTCTCATGTCGGCGCTTGTGATGGCACTGGTCCTCGCGACCGGCGGCGCCAGGGCCACAACGGACATTTCCGAGGGTTCTTCGACAGCGGATCACAGCAAATTCAAGGAACTCAAGGGGCCCTTCGCTACCGGGCCGGAAGTCACCAGAGCCTGCCTGCAATGCCATACCGAGGCCAGCAAGCAGCTTCATAAAACCAAGCACTGGAACTGGGACGTGGTCAATCCCGCGACCGGCCAGAAGCTGGGCAAGAAAAACATCATCAATAACTTCTGCGGGTCCGTGGTCTCCAACGAGCCACGCTGCACCAGTTGCCATATCGGCTATGGCTGGAAGGACGCCGCGTTCGATTTTACCAGCGAGGAAAATGTCGATTGCCTGGTCTGTCACGACACCACGGCCAAATATCGCAAGTTCCCCGCCGGCGCGGGCCACCCGGCCTATGAACCGATGGAATGGCCGGCTGGCAGCGGGCGCTTCATCGAGCCGCCGGACCTGGCGAAAGTAGCCCAGAATGTCGGGCCCACCAGCCGCCGTAATTGCGGAACCTGTCATTTTCTCGGCGGGGGCGGCAATGCCGTCAAGCATGGGGACCTGGATCTCTCGCTGGTCGAGCCGGGACGTTATCTCGATGTCCATATGAGCCCCGACAAGCTCAACTTCAGCTGCTCCAAGTGCCATGGCGGCGACGCCCATGCGGTGCAGGGCAGCCGTTATACGCCGACCGCCAAGGATACCACCGGGATCGATATTCCGGGACGTACCGACGGCAAGCGGGCGACCTGTGAATCCTGCCATGGGGACGAACCGCATCCCGCGACGGCCAATGTAAAGCTGAACGACCACACCGACAGGATCGCTTGCGTGACCTGCCATGTGCCGAGGTTCGCGCGCGGCGGTTTCGACACCAAGATGTGGTGGGACTGGTCCACGGCGGGCCGGCTTGACGAGAACGGCAAGCCGTTGAAAATTCATGATGAAAAAGGTCGTGAAATCTATTCCGGCATGAAGGGCGATTTCGCCTGGGATCAGCATGTCATTCCGGAATATCGCTGGTTCGACGGCACGGTGGATTACACCCTGTTCGGCGATACGGTCGACGGCAGCAAGGTCGTTCCCATCAACAAATATGGTGGCGACCCCGACGATCCGGGCTCCCGCATCTGGCCGTTCAAGGTGATGCGCGGCAAACAGGCCTACGACGTGGGTAACCAGACCCTGGCCGTGGTGCATACCTGGGGGCAGGACGATACCGCCTACTGGCGCAACTACGATTGGGACAAGGCCGTGGAAACCGGCATGGCCTCGGTCGGCGCCACCTATAGCGGCGAGCTGGGTTTCGTCGAAACCGAGATGGCCTGGCCGATCACCCACATGGTAGCCCCCACCGAAGATGCCGTGACCTGCGAGGAATGTCACAGCCGTGACGGTCGCATGGCCGGAATCGAGGGCATCTACATGCCGGGACGGGATCGCACCGGTTGGCTGGACCTGTTGGGTTGGGCCGCGGTGGTTCTTTCCCTGATCGGCGTACTCGGCCATGGCGGCATGCGTTTTTATGCCCATACCAGAAGGATGCAGAGCAATGAAAACTGAGAGAATCTACATCTTTAAGCGCTTCGAGCGTTTCTGGCACTGGTCGCAGGCGCTGTTGATCATGACCATGGGTGCGACCGGATTCGAAATCCATGGAACCTACAGTCTGTTCGGGTACGAATCCGCGCAGGAGCTGCATACCAGCGCCGCCTGGCTGTTGATCGGCCTGTGGGTGTTCGCCATCTTCTGGCATTTCACCACCGGGGAATGGAAGCAATATATCCCGACGGGCGAGAAGCTGGTGGCGATGATCCGTTATTATCTGACGGGCATCTTCACCGACGCCCCGCATCCGTTCCGCCAGACCACGTTGAGCAAGCATAACCCGCTGCAGCGGCTGGCCTACCTGTTCGTCAAGCTGATCATCAATCCGGCGATCTGGGTCAGCGGGCTGCTCTATCTCTACTATTCGGACTGGTCGGCCTTCGGGCTCGGCTGGCTCGACCTCGCCTTGGTGGCCTTCGTTCATACAGCGGCGGCCTTCATGATGGTGGCTTTCTTCGTGGTCCATGTCTATTTCGCAACGGCGGGCCACACCCCCTTGTCGCATATCAAGGCGATGATCACGGGTTATGAAGAGGTGTGACGGAAGACTGACTCTCCTACGTTATTGACACCGAAGCCCCCAAATACTGGGCCGGCGCCAGATCGCGCCGGCCCTTTTTTCTGACGGAAATGGCGCGGGACGGCGCCGCCGCGGGGCGATTGGACAGACCCGCCGGGGCGGTCTAGAAATGACCCGATCAGATCCAGCCGCGGGAGCCCGAAAGCAAAGATGTCCGTCGAACCAGACCAGCAAACATTAGGGATTCTGCGCGACCGCTTCGGCTTCGACGCCTTCCGCCCGGGGCAGGGCGAGGCCATCGGCGCGCTGCTGGCCGGGCGCAACATGCTGGCGGTCATGCCGACCGGATCGGGCAAGTCGCTGATCTATCAGATCCCGGCCTTGCTGACCGGTGGCTTGACCGTCGTGGTCTCGCCGCTGGTGGCGCTGATGCAGGACCAGGTGGCGGCGCTGCGGCTGAACGGGGTCGCGGCGGCGACCATAAATTCCTCGATTCCGCGCGACGAAAATATAGAGACCTGGAGTAGGGTGCAGGCAGGTGAGGTGACACTTTTATACATGTCGCCGGAACGTTTGATGGATGGGCGCATGATCGCCGCCATCGGCAAGCTTTCCCCGATGCTGTTCGCCATCGACGAGGCCCATTGCATCTCGCAATGGGGGCCGGCCTTCCGCACCGAATATGCCGATCTCGGAAAACTGCGCGAGATTTTCCCCGGCGTGCCGATCGCCGCCCTGACCGCCACCGCCGACCAGATCACCCGCGACGATATCGCGGCGCGGCTGTTCGATGGAGACGCGGAAATCATCGTCACCGGCTTCGACCGGCCGAACCTGACGCTGGCTGTCGAGATGAAGCGGAACTGGAAAAAGCAGATGCTCGATTTCGTCGCCGCCCACCGCGACGAGGCCGGCGTCGTCTATT
>JAOUMF010000108.1 GCA_029881615.1 Alphaproteobacteria bacterium
CGCGCCAGCACGTTCCGCGCGTTCGGCTTCCAGTTCCTTTTCGCGGGCAGACAGGCGCGTGGCCCGTTCCGTCATTTCCGCAACGCGGCGGGTCAGGGCTTCGCGGCGCGCTTCGGTTTCCGCCAGGCGACTGGTCAATTCCTGAACGAGGGATTCTTTTTCCTCGACCTGATCGTTCGCCTCGGTCAGGGCTTCGGCGGCCGATTCCTTGTCTATGGCTTCGTCTTCCTGGGCGCGGACGAGTTCCTGGCGTTCGACTTCAAGTTTGGCCATCGCCTCCGAGGCGTCGCCCTCGAGCGTCTTTTCCCGCTCTATATCGCCAATGATCTGAACGAGTTGTTGTTGTAGCCGGGCCTGGGCGCCAGCCACCCGCTCTACCTCGTTATCCAGTTCGCGGCGTGCCAGTTGCAGATGTTGCAAGGCGGCGGCGGCCTCGGCCTCTGCCTGCCGCAGTCCCGGCAGCGCCGAATGGGAATCGGCTTGTACGGTGGCCAGCCTTGCCGTTACTTCGGTACGCCGCGCCACTTCGATTCTCGCTTCGTCGAACCGGCCGCCGGCTTCTTCTATTGCCTTAACGGCTCTGGTCCAGGAATGGTGCAGCAGGATCGCATCGAACTTGCGAACCTGTTCCGAAAGACGGCGGTAACGCGCCGCCTGCCGGGCCTGACGCTGCAGGCCCTGATGCTGGGCCTCAAGCGCCCCAACAACATCTTCCAGGCGCTCCAGATTGGTTTCGGCCGCGCGCAGCCGCAGTTCCGCCTCATGCCGGCGTGAATGCAGGCCCTTGATGCCGGCGGCTTCCTCCAGCAGGCTGCGCCGGTCGCGCGGCTTGGCGTTGATCATCGCGCTGACCCGGCCCTGGCTGACCATTGCGGTCGAATGGGCGCCGGTTGCGAGATCGGCGAACAGCAACTGGACATCGCGGGCGCGGACATCCTTGCCGTTGATTCGGTAGTTCGATCCCGAGTCGCGCTCGATCCGGCGGGATATTTCCAACTCGTCGGCGTCGTTGAACATCGACGGCGCGGTGCGGTCGGAATTGTCGATATGCAGGGTGACTTCGGCGATATTGCGGGCGGGCCGCGTGGTGGTGCCACCGAAGATTACATCGTCCATGCCGCCGCTGCGCATGTTCTTGGCGGATGTCTCGCCCATTACCCAGCGCAGGGCTTCCACCACATTCGATTTGCCACACCCGTTCGGGCCGACAACACCGGTCATCCCGGGTTCGATCAGCAGTTCGACAGGATCGACGAAGGATTTGAAGCCGGAAACTCGAAGCTTTGTGAAATGCAACGTATAAAGCCCGGTTTACTTAGAGTCTGGGCGTGCGGCTGTCATTTCGCGGCGTCTTCCAGGAGGTCGTTGAAGTCCGCATAAGACATATTGGTGACCTTCTTGCCACCAATGATAAAGCTGGGCGTGCTGTTGACTTCATATTCCATCTGCCCATCCAGGCGCATTTGCAGAATGCCGTCCTGAAGGGCTTCGTTCGCCAGACAGGCGTCTACGTCTGCCTTGCTCATGCCGCCAAGGCCCGCAAGCTGCGTCAGAATCTTGATAGGATCATTCGCGCTGCTCCAGTTCTTCTGCTGTGCATAGAAAGCGCTCACGAAGGTGAAATATCTGTCCTTGGGCGCGCAGCGCGCGATCATCGCCGCCGACGCGGCGTACTTGTCCAGCGGATAATCCCGGTAGATCAGCTTGGCTTTGCCGGTTTCGATCCATTCCTTTGTGATCTGGGGCAGCGTTTCCATGTGGAAACTGGCGCAGTGCGGACAGGTCAGCGAAGCATATTCGATGATCGTGACCGGCGCTTCCGGATTTCCAAGAACGCGTTCCGACAGGGCTTCCTCGGTGGAAAGAATTTCCGCAAAGGCGATGGATGGCAGCAAAACACCTGCAAACAGGGCAACTACGAAGCGGAGTGGTCTGGTCACAAGAGGCCTCCCGGCGAATTGGATCAAGTACGAACAATCTGAATATAAGGGGTTGAATAAGGCCCCTTCAAGGCGATGCATGGAATTGCTTATTCTTCTCCGTCACCCTGACTGTCGCTTATCACGGCGTGGCCAAGGCGCGCAAGTACGGCCCGTATGTCCGGGTCATCCACCGACGAAAGGGCGTCTTCGATCGCGGCGGTTGCCTGCGGATCCGGCGGCCTGACGGTCTTATTCTTTGGCCGCCGGCGATGGGCCGACATTTTTTTGTCGGGCGGTGCGTGGATGATGGTGATTCGCTCGACGGCGCGATATCCGAAATGGCCATTGATTCGTTCCAGCAACCGCGGCTCCATATGCTGCAGTTCCAGGGCGAATCCGCCCGCCACCCTGATTCTAAGGGATCCGCCATCGCGTTTGCCGGGTGGAAAGGCCAGCCGGTCGGGCCAGCAGGATGCGGCCAGTTCCTGGCCCACGATCTTTTCCCAGTCGGTAATCAGACCGGCTTCCGCGAAGCCGCGCTTGCCGATCGTTCGTTTCGCCAGTCCGCCAACCGTGGTGGCCAGCGGTTTTGGCCCGCCGCCACGTTTTGTTCTTACGCCTGTCTTGTCTTGATCCCGATCTCCGGGCATGTTCCGCTCCGCCCGCAATAATATCTGGTAGGAAACAGTTACGCTTCCATGACCGACTCGCGCAAGACCCCCGATCCGCAAATCCTGCTTGCCTGGTATGATGCCAATCGCCGTCACATGCCCTGGCGCGCGGCCCCGGGCGCGCGGATGGATCCGTATCATGTATGGCTGTCAGAGATCATGCTGCAGCAGACGACCGTCGCGACGGTGGGCCCTTACTTCCAATCCTTCCTTGCGCGATGGCCATCGATCGCCGATCTGGCCGCGGCGGAACTGGATGATGTGCTGCATGCCTGGCAGGGGCTGGGCTACTACGCTCGCGCCCGCAACCTGTATCGCTGCGCGGGGAAGGTAGCCCGGGAAATGGGCGGCCTGTTCCCCGACAATGAGGCCGGATTGCGTGATTTGCCAGGCATTGGCGCCTATACCGCGGCGGCCATTGCGGCCATCGCTTTTGGCCAGCGCGCGGTGGTGGTGGACGGCAATGTCGAGCGGGTCATGGCGCGCGTCTTTGCCGTTCGGGAACCCCTGCCAGGCGTAAAAACGAAACTCTACGAGTTGGCTGACCGTTTGACGCCCGAATCACGGGCCGGCGATTATGCCCAGGCGGTGATGGATCTCGGCGCCACCGTCTGCACGCCGCGCAAGCCCAAATGCCTGCTCTGTCCCTGGAAACAGGATTGCGCCGGGCGCGACGAGGCCGAAAGCCTGCCGCGCCGCGCGCCGAAACCACATCGTCCCACGCGCCGCGGCATCGCCTTCTGGATCACTCGGCCCGATGGTGCGGTGTTGCTGCGCCGCCGCCCGGAAAAGGGTCTGCTGGGGGGGATGATCGAAGTACCTTCAACGAATTGGATCGAGGGCGCCATGCCCGCCGTGGCGAAGGCCAGGAAAAAGTCGCCGCTACCCGCCCTGGATTGGCGCGAACCGCCCGGCATGGTGACCCATACCTTCACTCATTTCCATTTGGAGCTGCGAGTTATTGCCGGTCGCGTGGGACGCGGCGCGGCGCCCGGTGGGTTATGGGTGCAGCCTGATAAATTCGGCGAACAGGCGCTGCCGACGATCATGAAGAAGATCGCCCGCCATGCTTTGAAATATGCCTAGAAAACCGGTTTGGCGCCGACTCAGGGCAGGTTGAAATCCGTCCCGACGGCGTTTACCTCGACTCTGTATGCTCCTGGCGCGAGACCGGTTGTCTCCAACTGGATCAATTCCTTGAATTCCCTGATCGCCATGGTGCAGATGGCACCTTTTGGCCGCGAAGTGGTTATCGTGACGCTGAACAGCCTACCGTCCCGGGCCTGTTTGATTTCGCGGATACTGGTACAGCCATCCGGCAAGTAGCCCTTGGCCTCGGCAACGACCCGGACCGGATAGGTTTCGAGAAAAATAACCGAAACCTCCTGAATTTGCGCGTTCCGAATCAACAGGTCGGCATTTGCCTCCGCAGCTTTCTCGCCGCAGGCGGCCAGCATGAGGGCGGCCAGTGCAACCAGCATTGCGCCTATGCGCGGTTTCAGCCGAATCATCTTATCCGTCCCTTGAATGCAGCCATTCCATGGAGAGGCCGGGCGGTCTATCCTGTCAGATCGGCGCCACCATGTCGGCGCGCATTTTCTGGCGCAGCAGATCAATGGGGATGGCCTTGCCATAACGTTCCGTCATCCAGAAGGTCCAGCCGTTACAGCTGGGCGCACCCTGCACCGCCGCGCCGACCTGATGAATGGAGCCGCGATGGTTCGATGAGATGATCGAGCCGTCGGCGCGCACCTTGGCGGTCCAGCGCTTGCCCGGCCCGAACAGCACGTCGCCCGGGCTCAGCAGGCCGTTTTCGACCAGCTGGCCGAAGGGAATGCGTGGTTCGCGCCGCTTGGACGGTGTGTCCATAAGTTCCATGTCCGGCTCGTCGGAGATCGCCTCAAGTCGTTTTTCGGCGACTTTCCTGTATGAAGCCTCGCGCTCGATACCGATAAATTTGCGGCCCAGCTTCTTGGCCACGGCGCCGGTCGTTCCCGTGCCGAAGAAGGGGTCCAGCACCACATCGCCGGCCTGGGTGGACGATAGTATCACGCGATGTAAAAGGGCTTCGGGCTTCTGGGTCGGGTGGGCCTTGGCGCCGTCATCGCCCTTGATGCGCTCGGCCCCGGTGCAGAGCGGGATCAACCAGTCGCTGCGCATCTGCAGATCGTCGTTCAGGGCCTTCATGGCCTCGTAATTAAAGCTGTAGCGGGCGTCCTTGTTTTTTGAACACCACAGCATGGTTTCATGCGCGTTGGTAAAGCGTGTGCCGCGGAAATTGGGCATCGGGTTGGTCTTCACCCAGACCACGTCGTTCAATACCCAGAAATCCAGATCCTGCAGCACCGCGCCGACGCGGAAAATATTGTGGTAACTGCCGATAACCCAGATCGTGCCGTTGTCTTTTAACAGGCGCCGGGCCGCGGTCAGCCAGTCGCGCGTAAAATTGTCATAGACCTTCAGCGAGTCGAACTTGTCCCACTCCGCGTCCACGCCATCGACGCGGCTATTGTTCGGCCGATGCAAATCGCCGCCCAATTGCAGGTTGTAGGGCGGGTCGGCGAAAATCATGTCGACACATTTTTCCGGCAGGCTGCGCATGACATCTATGCACTCGCCCGCGAGAATTTGATTTATCGGAAGTAAGTCCGATGTTTTCTTGGTTCCAGCCATCGCGCGAATATGAGTCCTGTGATTCCGCAGGTCAAACGAATTTATCTTTTTATCGTTACGAAATGATTACTTTAGTAATTTTTTGATTGGCGCGAAACTGCGGCGATGGTGGGGGGTGACGCCGTGCTCCACCAGCCCTTGCTGGTGCAATTTGGTTCCATATCCGGCGTTCTTCTCCCAGCCATAGCCCGGGAATTCGTGGGCCAGCCCCTCCATGATGCGGTCGCGTGTCACCTTGGCCAGGATCGAGGCTGCCGCGATGGACAGCGAACTGGCATCGCCGCCGACCAGGCAATGGGTGGGCACGCCCAGCCCCGGGTCGCGGTTGCCGTCGACGATGGCGAATTGCGCCGGATGCGGCAGGTTGGCAAAGGCGCGGCGCATGGCCAGCATGGTGGCCTGCAGGATGTTCAGACTGTCGATCTCTTCCACGCTGGCCTGCCCAATACCATGGGCCGCGCCTGTCATGATGTGATCGTAAAGCGCCTCGCGGATAGGTTTGCGCAGTTTCTTGGAATCGTCGAGGCCGGCAATCAGCTCCGCCGGCATTTTCGGCGGGTTCAGAATTACCGCCGCCGCTACCACCGGCCCGGCCCAGGGACCGCGGCCGGCCTCGTCGATCCCCGCGACATGCCCGCCAAGCGAAGTTTCGAAGGCGAAATCAGGCATCGCCGGGTCGCTTGTCGCCATCGTCGGAAACCGCATCGAATGACGCATCGATTACGCCGTCATCGGTTTCGAATGTTGCGTCCGGGTAGGTTGTCTCCGGCTCGTCACTTTTGCCGCGCGAATGTTTCCAGCGCCAGTACAGGGCCTTGATGCGGATGAACTTGCCCTCGAACCACTGGAACAGACCCGCTGTCATCTTCAGTGTCAGGCGCCATTCGCGTACATAGACGATTTTCAGCAGCGCCATCGGCGTCTTGGCGGTCAGCGTTCCCTGTTCATGCAGTCGGCGTACCGTATGCATCCATAGCGGGCTGGTGACCAGCGAGACCACGGTGATCGCCACGACGAGGCGATGAAGATCGGGCGTGATGACATTGCTGGCCAACGCCGCCGCGCCCAGCACGAAGGAAAATTCGCCGATCTGGGCAAGGCTGAGACTGGTCATGAAGGCGCGTTGCGGCTGTTCGCCCATCAACTGCAGGATAAGCACGTTCAGCGCCGTCTTGAACACCGAGACGAAGAACCACAAACCCAGCACCAACACCAGATTTTCCCACATGTAATTCAGGTCGATCAGCAGGCCGACGGAGAGGAAGAAGACCATCAGCAGGATGCTCTGTACCGGCTGGGCGACATTTTCCACCGCGTGCTTCTCGGCGCTGTTGCCGACCAGCAGGCCGGCGAAGAAGGCGCCGTAGGCGGGGCTTAGCCCGGTCAACCCGCCCAGTGCCGCGAACCCGAAGCACCATCCGATGGCCGCCAGCGGCAGCAGGTCGATATTGCCGACGACCAGCTTGAATGGCAGCAGGCTGACCCGGCGGCGGCTGCCGAACCAGGCGGTGACCGCGATCAGCAGCCCGACGGAAACCGCCACCTTCAAGACGACTCCCCACTGAAACTCTCCGCCGGACAATCCGCCCACGATCAGCAGCATGGGCGCCACGGCCAGATCCTGCGCGATCAGCACGCTGATGGCAGATCGGA
>JAOUMF010000109.1 GCA_029881615.1 Alphaproteobacteria bacterium
CCAATCAGCGCGACCTTTTGCAAGTCCGGACGGGTCAGCACCACTTCGATCTCGGTCTGCTTGCCGGCCTCCAGCTGATGACGAATACGGTACATGCCGTCGGTCAGTTCGACCTGCGCCTCGGTGGGTTTCACTATCTTCCAGCCAGGCATGCGGGGATGTTCGATCAGGATTTCACGGGACTCCTTTGCCGGGGCCTTCAGGCGGTAAATCGTGTGCTGTTCCTGCTCGTAGGTCAGTTCCAGCATGCCGCGCACGATGCGGCCCTTGCCGATCACCTGGCTTTCCTTGATCTCGCGATCGACCAGTGCCTTCTGGTCCAGTGCGAAGCTGACCAGGCGCTCGTCGCCCACGGGCAGGGTCGACATCTGGGCGTCGCCAACATAGCCCGCGCCTTCCGCGCCGGTCTCATAGAGCGTCAGCACACCCGGCGGCAGCCCGGTCTCGCCGTCATTGGTCAACCTGACCGAGGCCAGCGGGTGGCGATCATGGGTCGAGGGTTGATAGAGCGCGATACGCCGCGCCGGCACTTCACGGTCAATCACCGGAACCAGCAACGACTGACCGGATTTAACACTGACGGGATAGGGCACGCGGAACGTCACCTGGGTTGCCGCTTCTTTCGACGCCGCGGCGAGGATGCGGGACTGTTCCGGCGCTTTTTCCTTGGCCATCATCGGCGCGCTGGCCGCCATCGGCGCGATCTGTTTCCTGTCCGCCATCCCCTCGGATTTGTCCAACATCAAACCGCCGGCGACCGACTCTTCCACGGGCTCCATATAGTTACGAGCGCGGAACTCTTCGTCATACTCCTGTTCGGCCAGTTTCATGCCGATCGCGCCGGTGTCGGGCGCGGGCAACACGCGGCCCAGCACCTCGACCGGGATTTCCGGCCGGTCGACATAATAGGCGGAATAGAGCGCCTGGCGGAAAGTCACCGGATTGCCCGAAACAATGGTCAGCTCCACGTCTTTCCATTCCTGGCCGCTCATATTTTCCAGCACTGCCCAGCCCTGAAGCCGGGCCTTTTCGGCCTTCTCGCCAGTCACGGTCAAGCGATAGCTCGCCTTCCACAGGGGCGCAGAGACAACATAGCCAACACGGATGGTGCGCTTACCCTTGCCGCTGGACAGAATTTCCAGCGTCCGGCGGTCACGGGTCCGGTGGGCCGATACGGCCGCCAGCGCCCCGTCGATCTGGGCGCGCAGTTCAGGATCGGTAAAAATGACGGAATCGGAATCTTCGAAAATGAAGGTCTGCATGCCCTCGGCGCTCATCACGCTGACCCGGTGGCGGGTGATGACGCCGCCAAGATCGGGCAGCGCCGTTTCCTCCGGCACCACGCGAACCAGCCGCCCCTCAATCTTGCGCGCGCCGGTGGCCTGAATTTCCGCGCCGGGCAGCGAATTCAACAGCATCACGGGCGAGTTCAACGCCTCGGGCCCGAACGGCAAATCGCGGAATATCTGCGCCAACGGCTCGCGCCCCGGCAGGCTGATGGTGCCCGCAACGCCCTGGTCGTCATAAACCACGATGCTTTTCAGCACATCGTCCACTTGGTCGAGACGCACCGATAGCGGCAGGGTCACATTGCCCTCGACCCGCGCCTCATATTCGAAATAGCCAACGCCGCCGGCCGACAGCATGACGCGCTTGAGTACCAGCTCTTGCGCCGCCGCGATCGCGGGGACGGTGAATATTGCGGCGGCCATGATAATCCCGGCCAGTTTTGGTTTCCATGAATTCAGCATCTTCACGTTCCTCGTTGCTTCGGGCTTACACCCACAATAGCAGACCCGGCCGGTCAAACCGTTAAAACCGGGCCCTGCTACCGTATGCCGGCGAGGATGCGCCCCGATGCCAGGGGCATGAAAAAATTGCGCGCCGTCCGGGACGCCGGCGAAGGGAACCGCGATCGGCAAGCGGCACAGGGGCGCGCCATCGCCAATTGCTTCAAACCGCGCCCCGGTCCTTCAGCAGTTCGGGAAAACTCTCGCGGAGTTTCCGGATTTTCGGGGCGGAAATGCAGGCGATATAGGGCTGGGTCGGGTTTCGCGCCGCATAATCCTGATGATAGGGCTCTCCACCATGGAAAATATCCAGCGGCGCCAGTTCGGTTACGATGGGCGCGGTGAAAACATCAGCCGCCTCCAACTGGCGAACATAGCGTTCGGCCACATCCCGCTGCGCCTCGTCGGTATGGAAGATGACCGAGCGATACTGGGTTCCCACGTCGTTGCCCTGCCGGTTCAACTGGGTCGGGTCATGCGCGACGGAGAAGAAAATTTTCAATATCCGGCCATAGGTAATGCGCGAGGGATCGAAACGAATCTTCACCACCTCGGCATGGCCGGTATTACCGCGACAGACCGCCTCGTAATTCGCGGTATCCGCCGCACCGCCGGCATAACCGGAAACAACGTCGATTACGCCATCGAGTTGCCGATAAACCCCATCGACGCACCAGAAACAGCCGCCGCCGAGAATAGCGACTGCTTCACCACCCGCCGCAGATGGGGCGAGATCGACGTCGGGGTCGGGTACGCTATCGGGCCCCGCCCTCAGGCCGACACCGGGCGAATCGTCGAAACCGAAGATCATGACAAACCTTTCCGCGTTGAAACCAACTGCAAACCATCGTCAGGGAAATAGCCGGCGGGAGCGCAGTTTCAACCGGGGCCTGTTTCAGGAGACAACAGGTCGGTCGCCCCCGGGCAGGCGTTCATAACGCCAGACATTGGCGGGGGGAATATTACGCCATACGCGGCGGGCCATATTACTGGCAATCCCGTACTGCCTTACGATGCCTTCCGGTATCGGCGGTTCGCCCCAATAGGTAAACTGCACGAATACGCCGCCAGGCCCCAGCGCCGAGAAAACCTCGGCCACGATGTTCCGTCGAATGTCGCCCGGCAAACTGCGCAAGGGCAGGCCGGAAATTACTGCATCGACATGATCGACGCCGGCATCGGCCAGTATTCTCCGCAAATCCTGCGCGTCGCCCTCGACCACGGTAACCTTCGGGAATCGCTTGCGCAAATGGGCAACAAGACGCGGGTCGCGCTCGATAACAATCAGCTTGTCGCTTGGCACGCCGGCGGCCAGGACAGCACAGGTCAGGCTGCCGGTACCCCCGCCCAGTTCGACGCAGATACTGTACTGATCCGGCAATTCCGCCGCCATGGCCTGGCCGAGACGGCGCCCACTGGGGGTGATGGAACCTACTTTCCGGGGCGCTTTCGCGAAGCTGGAAATAAACAGCAGATTATCCCTGATATACTGGCTTTTGCGCCAGCGCTTGCCAAGGATCGAGGCGCGCCGCCGCAATTTTGATTTGGCGTCGCGCGATGAAATATCGTCTCCATCGGGCTCCATGGTTTCCGAGGCCGAAACCGACATGACAGTGCCCGTGGCGGAAATCAACGTCAGCCTGCGCGACTGACGGGACATCTTATACTTGATCGCCGCGCCGAAGGCGGTAATCAATGCGAACGCCACAACCGCGAGGCCTATAAAAGCCAACCGATGTGATTCGCCGTCGAACCAATCCATATAACCCAAAAAATTTGCCACCTGCCGGTCTGCCCTTCTCTCCCCCAACAACATCATGGGGGGGATTCCGTTGACAAATTCTGAACAACCCGACCAAAAACAAAACTGTTTTCAGCCGCCCGATATTGTCGCGAAATGCCAGTACCAGAAGTTAAATATGTCCTATCCCATACGAGAGCAAGGACTTTCGGGAAGCCAACATCACCCCGGCGGATCTCAACCATTCGTTCACCAAGGACCAGCCGAATATACCAGTATTGGCGATTTCCGTCGTTATTTTTTCACCGCCCACATAGGGCGGATGGACGCTTCAACGCCACTCGTCAATCCCACCGAACGCTTTTCGTTGCAGCAATTCATGCGATGATGTTTCGGATCTGGCGCTCGCCCAGCGGCATCGGGGCGCCGGATCGGAAGGCTTCCCACAGATATTCCCTGGGGGTTCCTTCATAGGATGATGGCATCGCCGCACGTTCACGGTCGATTCGCCAGGCACTGGCCCCATAGCGTTTCGACAATTGGTGAATTTCACGCGCCAAGGCGCCGGTTGCCTGGCCCACGGACAAGTCGCGCGCCAGCAGCCGCAATGCCCGGTCACGCCGGCGCATGCGCTCTTCCTTCCACCAGGGCACGCCACCCCGGCAACTCGGCAGCCCGAAGGCCTCCTCGAAACTCTCCGTGCGCCGTTCCAGAAAATCCTGGAGACATCCGCCAAACCAGTTGGCCAGGTTTTGGTCCATGGGTTTGCCCTCCTGACAGAGGTCCGATACTTGCCGCAGTCTTTCAATAGCCATCAACATGATCGCAACTCCCGCATTTCTGTTTCGGTCGGCGCGAAACCGCTTGCCAAACGGGTCGCGCTACGTATATGAACAACGTTCAATTATCAGATACATCATAAATGAACATTGTTCAACATATTTTTGAACGATGTTCGAAAATGAAAGGCTGAGCCCATGGCCCGCACCGCGAAACACAGCAAGGAAGAACTGCGCGACATGGCGCTGACAGCGGCCCGCGCCGTCATCGCCGAGAAAGGGTCACGCAATCTGAACGTTCGCGCGGTCGCCACCCGCATGGGTTATTCGGTGGGCACCATGTACAATATCTTCGAAGGACTGGAAGAACTGGTTGCTTGGCTGAATGCCGAGACACTTGACGCGCTTTATGAAGAATTGGCCCGCGCGCCGGTTACCGGCAAGCCCGAGACAGACCTGCATTCATTGCTGGATCGGTATCTGGATTTCGTGACCGCGAACCGGCAGGGCTGGAACATGCTGTTCGAGGAACGACCGCCCGAGGCCAAGGCGCCACCGGCCTGGTACCTGGAAAAAGTCGCCCAGGTCTTCACCCTGCTGGGCCGCATGCTGCACCCCCTGTTCGCCCCCGGCGAGGAAGCCGAACTGACCCGCGCAGTGCATCTGTTGTGGATCAGCCTTCACGGCCTGTGGAGTCTGGACGCCGACGACAAGCTGTTCATCGTGACCAGGGATCCGCTGGAAAAAACCGCCCACGACATGGTGGATCTGTACCTGGCGGGGCTGAAGGCGCGAAAGGGGCACTAAAGGAATACGTAACCAGGCAGACCGGCACCCGTTACATCATGACGCAAGTTTAATGCCGGGAAGTAAACGCGTCTCTCTGTGGTGCCCCCCCTGAAACCCGCGGAAAACGTCTGTGCATGGGATTGATCCGCGAGTGATCGACCTACTGCACCCCGATGATGATCCACGGCACGTAGGTTACCAGCAACACGACCATCGCCAGAATCAGCAGGAAGGGCAGCACAGCGCGCCAGACTTCCACAACCGGCTTATCGAAACGGAAGGCCGAGAGGAACAGGTTGATACCAACTGGCGGGGTCAGATAGCCCAGTTCCAGGTTGGCCAGAAAGATCACGCCCAGATGCAGCGGATCGACCCCGAACACCGCGGCGATGGGCAGGATCAACGGCACCACCACGGCGATCGCCGAGAAGATGTCCATCATGCAGCCGACGATCAGCAGGAAGATGTTCAGCGCCAGCAGGAACACCAGCTTCGAGCCCACATTGGCCTCGACCCATTCGGCCGCGCGCATCGGCACTTCCGCGTCCACCATATAGTTGGTCAGCCCCATGGCCACGCCCAGGATGGTGAAGACACCGCCGATCAGGATCACGCATTTGGCGATACCGCCTAGCAGTCCCTTGTTGATTTCCAGGTCGCGATGGACCGCCAGGCCAACGATCAACGTATAGACCACCGTGATGGCCGCCGACTCCACCAGCGTCGCATAGCCACCGAACAGCCCCACCATCACGATGACCGGCAGCATGATTTCCCACTTGGCCTCGTTGATCGCGGCCAGCGCCTCGGCGCCGTCGAAGGGCGTGCGCGGGGTATGTTTGGACCCGCCGACCCAGACGCCATAGAGGCAGACCGCGCCAACCATGATGGCGCCAGGCACGATGCCGGCCACGAACATGTCCGGGATCGGCACCTGCGCGATCACCGCATAGAGGATCACCGCCAGGCTGGGCGGGAACAGCAGGCCGATCGACCCGGTCGCGGTCAACAGGCCCAGCGAGAAACGCTCGGGATACCGGTTCAGCACCAGTACGGGCAGCAACAGCCCGCCCAGCGCAAGAATGGTCGCGCCCGACGCCCCGGTGAAGGTGGTAAAGAAAGCGCAGACCAGGGTCACAACGATCGGCAAGCCCCCGGGCAGCCAACCGAACAGCGCCCGGAACAGCCGCACCAACCGCTCGCCCGCCCTGGTCTCGGACAGCAGATAGCCGGTCAGCGTGAAGAGCGGAATGGCGGGGATCGCCGCCGACACGACGATGCGGTAAGTCTCGACCGGGACGGAGGCAACCGGCACGTCATTACCCATGAACAGCAACAACGCCGCGCCGCCGATCACCACGAAGATCGGCGCGCCCATCACGGCCGCGACGAACAACGCGCTCACGGCCGGCCAAACCAGCCAGCCTGGGAAAACCATATATTCCACGGCGCCATCTTCGATGGCCATGCCAATACCAATCAGAACCACCGTCAATAGCGCGCCGGCGATGGCGGCCAGCTTCACCGTCCAATCCGTGGGCTGAATTATCAGTCTGATCGTAATAACCAGGAAGGCAAACGGTAGGATTGCTTCCATCACCCAGCCGGGCAGCCAGTTTCCGCCCGCGCCGGAGGAAAAGTCATACTCGGATTTCACGAATTGCCAGCTGGCCCAGAACAGCCCCGCTGACACGGCCGTGGATGCGGCGGCGGCCAGCATGTCGCCGTAATGCTGGATACGGTCGGGGAATATCTTCAGCCCCGTGGACAGCGTCAGATGCCGCCCGGCCCGGGTTGCAAGCATGGCGCCAACAAAAG
>JAOUMF010000110.1 GCA_029881615.1 Alphaproteobacteria bacterium
TCCAAGGACAAGCGTTATCCATAACGTCACCGGCGCCCAGCATGTGGCGCTGCATACCCTGCGCACGCCGGACCGGCTAAAGGATGTGTTGGCCCCGGGCTGGTTCGATCCGCTGGCTTCGCCGTTGGGCGGCGCCCTGCAGGTCAACGACCGGATCTGGGTGGCGGCGGGCCCGGACGGCGCGGTCCGCCATGCCGATATCGTGGTGGTGAAGATCGGCGACGAAAGCATCGCGGTGGAACCGCTGCGAGCCTACGAGCCGACACGGCCCGCGGGGCGGGGGAAACGATAGCCGCGGATACTGCCCGGGCCGATCACCGCCTGGCCCGCGCAACGAAGGACCGGCATCACATATAATTGGAAGTGACAGCATGATTGAACAGCATATTCAGGAGACCTTGAGGGACTTCGGCAAGCTGGAGGGTGGCCGGCGGGTCTGGGACTCGCATTTTCAGGATTTGGCCGATGTGCTGTGGCCCGGTCTGGCCAGCATCACGCGCCAGTCGACGCCGGGTGAAAAGCGCACCGGCAATATTTACGATGGCACGCCGATGCTTGCCGTTCGCGGGCTGGTGTCGGCAATCGACGGCATGCTCAAGCCCAAGACCTCGCGATGGATGAGCATTCGCGCGGCGGATGACGAGATCAATGAGGATGACGGCGCAAAGTCGTGGCTGGAGCAGGCCACCGACATCATGTTTCGTGAATTCTACCGCCCGCGCGCGAGATTTATCCAGGCCAGCGGCGAGACCGACCGCAGCCTGGTGGTGTTGGGATCGGGGACCGTATTCGTGACCGAATCCCGGGACATGAACGGGTTGCTGTTTCGATCCTTGCCGCTGCGGGATACGTTCTATGTCGAGAATGCCGACGGCGTGATCGATACACTATACTGGCGAACCACCTGGCCGGCCTACAAGGCGGAACAGGTTTGGGGGCGGGAAAAGCTGGGACCAGAGCCCCGGCGCGCGCTCGAGGAAAAACGAGGCGACGCGGAGTTCAAGTTTCTTCAGATCATCCGTCCGCGCGACCAGCGCGAACCAGGCCGGCGCGATGCGGCCCATATGCCCTGGCAATATCTGGCGATCGATGTGGCCAGCGCGCATGTCATGGAAGAGTCCGGTTTCGAGGAATGGCCCTTCGCCACGCCGCGCTGGGATACGGAATCTGGCGAAACCTACGGCCGGTCTCCCGGCATGTTGTCCCTGCCGGATAGCCGCACCCTGCAGCAGCAGGGCAAGACCATCCTGAAGGCAGGGCATATGGCGGTGGAACCGCCACTGATGGCCCCTCATGAATCGATCGTGCGCGGGCCGTCGCTGGTGCCGGGCGGGATTACCTATTATAACGCCGCCGCCCTGCGCGCCGCCGGCCTGCGCGATCCGATTCGGCCGCTTTTTACCGGCGCGCAGATCCCCCTGGCGCGCGAGATGCAGCGGGATGTCAGGGAACAGATCTTCGCCGGCTTCTTCCGCAATGTCTTGAACCTTCCCGTGAATGGGCCGGCCATGACGGCGACCGAGATTATCGAACGCAAGGAAGAGTTCGTGCGCACCATCGGCCCGGTGTTCGGGCGGCTGGAAGCGGATTACATGGCGCCGATGGTCGAGCGGGCCTTCGGTATCCTGTTGCGGCAAGGCAAGTTCCCGCCGCCGCCCGAATCCTTGCAGGGCCAGGAAGTGCGGTTTGAATTCGCGTCGCCGGTAGAGAAGGTACGCCGGCAGATCGACACGATGAACGCGGTGCGAACCATAGAAATGATCGCGCCTTTCGTGCAGGCCGATCCCGCCATCATGGATAATTTCAACGGGGACGAGATCGCCCGCGATGCCGCCGAGTTCAACTCCATGCCGCAAAGCTGGCTGAATCCGAGGGATCAGGTTGCGGCAAAGCGCGAGCAGGCGGCGGCGGGGCCCGCGGGTGGCCCGGATCTGATGGCGCTGATGGGCGGCGATGGCGGCCCGCCGGGGGCGACGGACCCTGGTTCGGTTTCCGATGAAACCTTGGCCGGTCCCTTGAGCGCGATGGCCGGACCGTTGAGCGAGGCCGTGGGCCCATGATCTTTTCCGGAAAAAACCCATCGGTGGGCAATCCCGATCCGGTTGCCTTTCTGGAGCGACTGGGTCAATCGCGGGTAGGCCCGAACTATACGGATATCGACCGTTATCGCGATTTTCGGCGGGTATTTCTGGATACGCCGCGTGGCCGGCGGGTGCTGTGGCAGTTGCTGGAGATGGGCAACCTGTTTGCACCAATCGCGGTGCTGCCGGCCGATCCTTATGCGGCCTATCACCGTGACGGGGCGCGTAACCTGGCGCTGAACATCATGGCGATCCTGAACGCCGACCCGAATGCGATCGCGGAAAACCAGCATGGAGAGACGGATGATGAGTGACCTGGACAGCGATTCCACCCCCGACGAAGCGCAAGTAGCGGCTGTCGATGTTGTCGAACCGGTTGAGGGGATGGAGCCGCCGGCCACGTCCGAAGCCCGAACGGAGCTCGACTGGCGCGATACGGTTGCCGACCCGGACCTTCGGCGCCAGCTTGATCGCTACAACTCGGTTGAGGATCTGACCCGCCATAATCTGGCTCTGCGGCGGCGGTTGAGCCGCGCCGTGACGCCGCCGGACGGGGACGCGGACGAAGAGGAACTGGCTGAATTCAGAACCCGCATGGGCGTGCCGGAAAACCCCGCTGATTATGAATATGATCCGCCGGGCGATCTGCCGGACTATCTGGCGGATGCGGGAAATGAGGATGAAATCGCCGAAATGTTCGAGGTCTCGCACGCATTGGGGCTGACGCAGGCGCAGCTGTCCGGGTTGCTGGACTGGCGCTTTGAGAAGCTTTCCGAAGCCGGAGAACAGCTGGGGCATCAGATGACGCGCGCCCGGGAAGAAGCCGAGCAAGGCCTTCGACGGGAATGGGGGCGCGACTATGACCGTAACCTCAACCTGTCGCGCCGGGCCCTGCGGGATTTCGGGGGCGAGGGGCTGCCGGAGTTTTTATCCCGCGCCCGGGTGGACGGCACGCAGCTGGGCAATCATGCCGAAATTGTCAGATGGGCCGCCAATGTCGGCCGCGCCCTGAGCGAGGCGACGTTGGAATTTGGTGGCGAGGGGGGCGGCATGTCTTCGGAGGATCGCCGCACGCAGTTGACGCAGGAGATTCACGACGCCCGGGCGGCTGGCGATGGAGCGCGGGCGAAAGAGTTGGACGCGGAGAGAAGGACGCTGACAGGACGGTTGTACGGGAAGGAATAATGGGGCGCAAGAAAATGGGGCCACCCCGGCGGGATGGCCCCATGATTAAATGTTTTATGTGCTTCTCAGTTTGTCAGGCGGTGCGGATTTCGTGAAGGAATTTGTCCACTTCGCCGCGCAGGCCTTCTGCCTGGCGTGACATGTCCTGACTGGCCGTGAGTACCTGGCCGGCGGCGCTGCCGGTTTCACCTGCCGCCCTGGAGACGTTTTCGATATTCTGGTTGACGTCCTGGGTGCCGCGCGCGGCTTCCTGAACGTTGCGGGCGATTTCCTTGGTGGAAACGCCTTGTTCCTCGACCGCCGACGAGATCGTGGTGGAGATATCGTTCACCTCGCCGATGATGGAGCGGATGCGTTCGATTGCGGTTACCGCGCCGGCGGTTTCCGACTGTACCGCGCCGATCTGGGCCGAGATTTCCTCGGTTGCCTTGGCGGTCTGGTTGGCCAGGTTTTTCACTTCCTGGGCGACCACGGCAAAACCCTTGCCGGCCTCTCCCGCCCGCGCCGCTTCAATCGTGGCATTGAGCGCGAGAAGGTTGGTCTGTCCAGCTATATCGTTGATAAGGTTTACGACTTCTCCAATCTTTGTCGCCGCCGCGGCAAGTCCCTGGACCGTTTCGTTGGTGGCGTCTGCTTCGCTGACCGCGTTTTGGGAAATACGGGCCGACTGCACCACCTGCCGGCCGATTTCAGCGATCGAGGCGGAAAGCTCTTCGGCGGTCGCGGCAACCATTTGCACGTTGGAGGTTGCCTGTTCCGAGGCACTGGCGACATTGGACGATTGACGGCTGGTTTCTTCCGCCGTGGCCGACATTTGCTGCGCGGTCGCCTGCATTTCCGTTGCGGCAGAGCCGACACCGTCGACAACGCCCTTGACTGACCGCTCGAAACGATCCGCCAGTTCCAGCATGGATTGGCGTTTTTCCTGTTCGGCCCGGTGGCGAGCGTCGGCCTGTTCTTCTTCAAGCCGTTCCTTGTCGATGGCGTTGCTTTTGAATACCTGAACAGCACTTGCCATGCTGCCGATTTCATCGTTGCGTTCCATGCCGGGAATGGTGGCGGCAAGGTCGCCGGCGGCCAGTCGGGCCATGGCCTCGCTCATCAGGCGCAAGGGTTGCCCGACCAGTTGGCGGACTAATCCGATCAAAACAACCATGGCTATGAGCAGTACAATGCTGCCGGAGATACCTTGGGACCATGTGCTGGCTGTGACCGCGGTGTCGATCGAATCCATGGTGAAGGCAACAGCGATAACGCCAACTTGCTGACCTGCTACATCGACGGATGACAGGGCAATCATATGATCGCCCAAATCATTGATCTGACTCTTTCCCGGTGCAATTCGTGGGTTGAATGTTCCCATGTCGATTGGCGTGAAATTGTCGGAGATATAGGCGGTAACCGGTTTATAGTCGGGACCGTAGACGACGATGTTGGATATTTCCGAGTCTTTGTCGCCCACGAGATCCTTGTAGGCCAGTTCGATTGCGTTGACCCTTTTCCAGCGTAAACCGCCGGTCATCTGGGCCCCCAACTGCCGTGTGATCATCTCGCGGAAAGCGGCGGCGTTGTTGCGAAGATTTGTCTTCTCGCCGTCAGCGGCGAAATAAACCATCGTGGAAATGCCGATGAGAATAGTCACCGCAAGCCAGAAGGCCAGCTTGTTGCCAATTGTGCGTCTTGCTGTCGCCGCTTGCGGCGATGTCTCGGAAATATTTGTCATAATCCTGATCCCAGTGAGAGGAAAGGGGCCCGCGACCTGCTTACTGCAGAAGGTCCATATTCACGCCGACCGTGACGGCGCCGATGACTTCACCGCTGATCGAATCGACCACGGGTAGGCTGACCTGCGATTGGAAGGTCTGCGAGGATTCATCGAATTCGACATCGTCGATCAGAATGGCGTCCGGGCCCTTGCCATAAGTTTTCTGCCACTTGGCCTCGTCGCCCTGCCAATAGTCGGAGGTAATTCCGCTCTGCCCGACATTCAGGCCTTTGTTATCCATCACGAAGATTTCGGAGAAGAGACCCTGGCTGGCTTCCTGGATGGTAACGAGATAGGCGGAGAGGTCGTTGTCGAGCGTGCTCCTGATAAGCTTGCCGCTTCCGGTCGCCGTTTCGGCGCGCCATTGCTTGTCCAACTGGTCGATTCTGGTCTGGCTTATGCCGCCATGGCGGGTGTTTTGGTTATTGACGGCGTCTGTTACCCGGCTATCGGTCAGAAATGCGCGAATTTGCGGAACGACCTGCGCGTTGATCGCCTGCTTGTGTTCGTTTTCGGCGGCTGAAAGGGGCGTGGCGCCAAGCGCCAGAACGGAAGACAGGGCGAAAGCAGCGGCCGAAAGACGGCGCACGGAAGTATTTTTATTGATCAATAGTTTATTCCCAATTAGAGGTACTGAATATAGCCCAGTATCGTGGGCAATGCGGATGTGATGGCAGGATTAGTATAAGTTTGATCTTAACGATTTGCTAACATGGCAAAATAATTATCATATGATCAGGTACAATTTTGTCTGAAATTGGCGCGGAACAGCGGTATTTGAAGGGCGCGTCGATCGGTCGATAGATGTTCCGAAAATACAAGGTTGGTGCTGTATGAGGGCGCTCGGTGCGGTGGCCCTAAAGTGGTATGTTTTGCAGCGGAGATGAGATCGGGAGCTACCCCTTTGTGGTACAAAGATTATTTTTGCGGAAATTTTGCGTGGGCGGTTTCAGTTAGTGTAATCGACTCGCCCCGCGATGTTCAATCGGTTCGCGATAACCCGCCACGGGCGGGGGCGCGGCTGGGAAAGACGCATAGGGGGGACTTATCCATGACAGTTATCACCTACCGGATTAACGGCCGGGCGGCCTCGCTGGAGGCCAACCGCCTGTATCGGCGGATAATCGATGACAGCCTGATGGTGAAGATCGACAATGGCTGCCTGCGCCATGCCTCGCCCGAGGAAGCGATGGCCGTGGCCACGCAACTGGGCGACATGGTGGCATTCGCGGCAGTTGGCAAAACAACACCGGATTTCGCCGCGATGACCAAAACGGAAATCGAATTCTGGGCAAAAGAACGCCACGGCGTGAACCTGGACCGCCGCCGAAAGAAGGAAACGCTGATCGAAGAGGCCCGCGCGCTGGCGGCGGCATAACCCGCTCTTTTTCAGTTTAACCAGTTACCATCCGGCCCGCTTCCGGCCCACTCGGCGCTTCGCCGACCCCGGAGGTTCGGGCCACACAGACTCCATGACATCGCACGTAACCCCGTCCGTACCCGCGCGGCCCCCGCTTCCGGCGGGCCTTACCGCGTTGGCGCTTGGCGGCCTTATTGCCTGCATGTTCACCGCAACCATCCGTTTTCAAAAAGGAAATATGCGATGAGCAATTCCATCGACCAGTCCTTCATCAGGGACTATGCGTCCGATGTTCACGCGGTCTTTCAGCGTCAGGGTGGATTCCTGCGCCAGACCGTGCGGACCAAGGACAATGTTATCGGCCTGTCTTCCACCTTCCAGAAGGTGGGCAAGGGGGTCGCCACCACCAAGGCGCGCCACGGCGTGGTGACGCCGATGAACCAGTCGCACACCCCCATCGAATGCACGCTGGAGGATTTCTATGCCGGCGACTGGGTCGACAAGCTGGACGAGG
>JAOUMF010000111.1 GCA_029881615.1 Alphaproteobacteria bacterium
GCGGCCTGATCATATCGCCACCGGCAAGCCCGGCCCGAATAATGCGTTGAAAATGCGGGAAATGCTTCATTCAATCTCCAATAAACTAATGTCAGGCGAATGGTCGGCGGGGCCTGTTGCAGCCGGCGCGCGCCGATGACGGCGAAGGCCGTTTAGCCCCCGTCGATCAGCCGGGCCAGCTGTTCAACCGCATGGGCGGGCGTCTCGGCATGGATGATGCGGCAGGTCTGGCCGAGGTCGCCGATCCGGTGCGCCAGGCGCGTCAACGCCGGATCGGGTCTATTCCTCGTCATGGCGAAACCAACCATGAAGACCGATTTTCGCGTGAACACCATCAGATCGCCGCCACGGCTGGATTGCGTTTTCGCTCCCGCGCTCGCCGCCGCCTCGCCCGGCAGCAACAGAAACGCAACGTCGCGGGAAACGCACTCACGGCTGGTCAGGTACAGCGCGGCGGCACGGCGCATACCCTCGACCCGATCCCCGTTCGGCTTCACGGGCAAGCTGACCTTTTTGCCCGGCTCCGCCTCGCGGCCGTATATGCCCCCGTCCCGGCCCCAACCACGCAGACGCAGCAACCGGCGGGATTTACCGTCCCTGTTCATCACGATACTCTCCGTCGATCAGCCACCCTTGCCGTTCCGGACACCGGGCCGAACCGTTCCTCCGCCACCTCCGGCGGCAGATAGACCCGCTCGCGATGGGCGCGACACCAGCTTTCGCCTGGCTCGGTTTCGCGCAAGCATTTGCAGGTGTCATCGCCCCGCGGCTCACCATCGATCCACTGGCATTGCCGGCCAACCGGCCCGACAATGCGCGGGCCCGACGGAACGGCCACGCGAAGGGCGCCGGCGGCAGGCAAGGCGCGCTTTGCCCTGTCGGCCTGCCGGATCGGCGCCGTGCTGTCGCCGGTCGCGACAATCGTCGCCTGCCGCGCGGTCCATCCCCGCAGCACCGTTATGCGTCCCTGCTTCTCCAGGCGGCCGACCGCCTTGGCCGCCGTGGCGACGCTGCCGAATTCATAGCGTCGGGCAATTTCGGCATTGCCGGGGCAGGCGCGCGCCCCCGCCGCACGGTCGCTTAGCCAAGCGTACAGATCATCCAATAGTTCCTCCGACAGAAGCTGTTTCATGCAATCCTCCCTGCTGGCCGCTGCCTCAATGGCCTTGACTCATCCCTGGTTCTTGTGGAATTCTGCATCTTCGTTCTCTTTTTGTTCCCATTGCGGAGAGCTTATACGCATGTTACGTATGCATGTCAAACGCGAATTACGCATATGCACATCATGCGGGAAGGCAGCATGGCTGAAGGCAAGGAACCGCCGGTTACCGACCGGCTGAAGACGCTGCGCGAACGGGCCGGCCTGTCGATGGACAGGCTGGCGCGCGCCTGTGGCTACAAGGGCGCGTCCAGCTATCAGCGCTATGAAAACGAAGCGGTTTACACCAAGCCGTGGCTGCCCTTGCCGGTGGTGGCCGCAATCGCCGATGTGCTGACCGGACTCGGCGATCCGCCGATCACGCGCGACGAAGTGCTGGCCCTGGCCGGCATCCACGAAGCCGGCGCCGGCACGGTGCTGTCCGCCGAATTGCCGAAGCGGACCGAGGTGGAACTGTCCTCCGCGGCCGAACTGCCTGGAAACAACGCTTTTTCAAGAGATTTGCCGGTCTACGGCGTCGCCATAGGAGGGTCGGAAGGTGATTTCAGTTTCAATGGAACAGTTGTCGATTACGTGCGCAGGCCACCCATGCTGAGCAAGATCGGCAATGCCTTCGGGGTCTATGTTATCGGCGATTCCATGTCGCCCCGGTACGATCACGGCGATCTGGTTTTCGTCCATCCGGGCCGCCCGCCGCAGCCGGGAAACGATGTGATCGTCGAACTGCATGGGGAACATGGCGCGCCCGGCGCCTGCTACATCAAGCGGTTGGTACGGCGCTCTGCCGATCACATACAGCTGGCCCAGTTCAATCCCCCGCGCGACGATATCGCCATCGAGGCATCGCGCATCAAGGCGGTATACCGGATCCTCACCGCGGCCGAGATGATGGGGGTGTAGACGCCCCCTTACTTTTTATACGTTTTTCGCGTATAATCCCTGCATAGAGACTCACATGATCAGGGAGGACGCATCATCGAACCGAACAGCCCCCTTGCCCCGCTCGACCGGGCCTGCATGGAACTGGCGAACGGCCGCCGCGACTACGAACGCGCCCGTCGCCGCCGCTTCGCCGAAACCTACAGGCGCAATATACGCGTCCTGCTGGCCTGGACCTTTCCGGCCAGCCGCGACACCGTCACCCTGGCCGAGATCCATCCTGAAAGCCCACCCATTACCAGAGAACTCTGCCACCGCCTTTACCGCGACCTCCAGGACGCCCGCGCCCTGCCCCGCTTCTTCCGGCGGCGCCAGATCCGCATTGCCACCCTGCGCGACCTGCTATCCGCCGAATGCCGGCTCTACGCCAATCAGCAGGCCCGCGCCACCGCCCAGGCCGACATGAACAGTTTCATAAACAGCCTCGCCGCCGAGTAACGAAGGGCGAGCAAGCCATACCCACCAAACAAAAACGCGGCCCCTGCGGACCGCGTTTTTGCATTGCTTCGATTGGTCGGAGCGGCGGGATTCGAACCCACGACCCCTTGTCCCCCAGACAAGTGCGCTACCAGGCTGCGCTACGCTCCGACAGGGTTTTGCCTCGGGGACTCCTTCCCCGGGGCGCAACGGCGCGCAATGTACTCCGGACCGCGCGCATGCGCAACGCCCCCGGTGCAAAAATCACCGTAGTATGTCTCTTATTTCCCGCAATTCGCCAAGGATGTCGCGAAGCGCCTGTTCCCGGCCCGCCGATACATCGATCGGGCTGGCCATCGGCGCCGGCGATGCGGCTGTGGGCGCCCCGTCCCCTTCAAGCACGGCCTTCGTACCCGAAGACTTGAACAGCTTCTGGACGCCGCGGATCGAATATCCCTCGTCATGCAGAAGCTCGCGGATACGCCGGATCAGGACGATATCCTCGGGCCGGTAATAACGCCGGTTCCCGGCCCGTTTCACCGGCTTAATTTGCGAAAAGCGGCTTTCCCAGAAACGCAGCACATGCTGGGCCACACCCAGCATTTCGGCGACTTCACCAATGGTGCGATATGCCGTCGGCGACTTGCCGCTATTATCGTCGGCGGGTTCAGTCATTGTTCCTGGCCCGCGAGGCGCATTCAAGCGCCCGCGTTGATCCTGTTTTTCAGTACATGGCTGGGCCGGAAAATCAGCACGGTCCTGGGCAGGATCGGCACTTCCTGGCCTGTTTTCGGATTACGGCCAATGCGTTCACCCTTGCGGCGCACGGAAAAACTTCCAAACGAGGAGATCTTGACCATATCGCCCTTTTGCAGCGCACCCGAGATTTCCGCCAGGATGGATTCGACCATCTCGGAAGATTCATGACGCGACAGGCCGACTTCCTGATACACAGCCTCCCCGAGTTGCGCCCGAGTGACAGTTTTGCTTTCCATTTCGAAGCCCCCCAAATTTCTTTACAGCCTACGGTACTGTGCGATGCCAGTTCCGTCAATTACGATAGTGGCGCCGTGGCGCCGCGACATTACCAGCGAACCAACGCCGACCCCCAGGTAAACCCGCCACCCATCGCTGTCATGGCAACCAGTTGTCCGGGCAATATGCGTCCCGCGGCATGGGCCTCCGCCAGGGCCAGCGGAATCGTCGCGGCCGACGTATTGGCCTGCCGGTCCACCGTAACGATAACTTTTTCGATCGGCATTTCCAGCTTCTTGCCGGTGCTTTCGATAATCCGCAAATTGGCCTGATGGGGCACCAGCCAGTCCATATCGGCATGGGTCAGCCCGTTGGCTGCCAGTGCCTGATCGACCGATTCAGCCATGCGTACGACCGCATGCCGGTAAACTTCCTTGCCCGCCATGCGCAGATAACCGGCCGTGCCGGTGCTGCCGGGGCCGCCATCGACGAACAGGCTATTGTAGTTCCGTCCGTCGGAAAACAGATGGGTCGACAGGATACCGCGTTCGCCGCCATCAGCGGCTTCCAGCACAACCGCGCCGGCGCCGTCGCCGAACAGTACACAGGTGCCACGGTCTTCCCAATCCAGGATGCGGCTGAACACTTCGGCGCCGATCACCAGCGCGCGGCGGGCCTGGCCCAGCCGAATCATGTTGTCGGCCATCGCCAGCGCATAGATGAAGCCGCTGCATACCGCCTGAATATCGAAGGCGGCGCCGCCGGTCATGCCCAGCGCGGCCTGCACCTTCGTCGCGGTGGCCGGAAAAGTATTGTCCGGGGTCGCGGTCGCCAGCACGATCACGTCGATATCCGTGCCTTCCAGCCCGGCGCTTTCAAGCGCGCGCCGCGCCGCGGCAATGGCCAGGTCGGACGTCAACTCGCCTTCGGCCGCTATATGCCGCTGGCGAATGCCGGTACGCTGGGAAATCCATTCGTCGGAAGTATCAATACGGGTCGCCAACTCGTCGTTGGTGACGATGCGTTCGGGCAGGTACCCCCCGCATCCGGCAACCATGGCACGTTTCATTCAGGACACCGGTTCGGGATCGTTGGCGGGATAATCGGCGCGAAGTCTTTCGAAATCCTCGCGCATCTTTTCGATGAAGCCATGCGTGGCCATATCCACGGCCACCGCGATTGCATTGGAAAATCCGAATGCATCGGTGTTGCCATGGCTTTTCACCACAATTCCGTTCAGGCCGCACATGATGGCGCCATTATAGCTTCTGGGGTCGACGCGCGTGCGCATCAGGGCCAGCGCGGGACGGGCCAGCAAATAGCCCATGCGGGCACGCCAACTCGACCGGAAGGATTCCCGAAGAAACCCGCTGATAAGCTTGGCCGTGCCCTCGGCGACCTTCAACGCGACATTGCCGGTAAAGCCGTCGGTCACCGCGACATCCACCGTTCCGGCGGAGATATCGTTGCCTTCGATAAAGCCGGCGAATTCGATCGGCAGCGTGGTCTCGCGCAGGATCCCGGCGGCTTCCTTCACCGCCTCGTTGCCCTTGATCTCCTCGATCCCGATATTGATCAGACCAATCGTCGGCTTCTCGACGCTCAACACCGTGCGGGCGAACACCTCGCCCATCACCGCGAACTGCACCAGATTTTCGGCGCTGCATTGAACATTGGCGCCCAGATCGAGGATACAGCAACTGCCCGTCGCCGTCGGCACGGCCGTGATAATGGCCGGGCGGTCGATACCCTTGATCGTCTTCAGAACGAATTTGGACATGGCCATCAGGGCGCCGGTATTGCCGGCCGATACCGCGGCCGCGGCATCGCCTTCCTTCACCGCATCGATCGCCTTGCGCATGCTGGATTCGCGCGCGCCGCGCAGCGCGGTCGAGGGCTTGTCGTCGCCCTTTACCACCTGGTCGGTGTGCCGAATCTCCACGCAATCGGCAAGAACCGGATGCTTGGCGAGCAAGGCCTTCAGCCGCGCGGAATCACCGAACAGCAGAAAGTGGACATGCGAAAGCTTGCGCCGGGCAAGCGCCGCCCCCCCGACGACCATGTCGGGAGCGGCATCGCCGCCCATGGCGTCAAGCGCTATGACGATCTTTTCCGTCATAACGCACCGCGCATGTTAGACACCGACAATCGTCAGGCCGACTGCGGTTCCGCTATCTCACGGCCACCGTAATGGCCGCAAGCGCCGCATACGTGATGCGGCCGCTTCAATTCACCGCAGCTCGGGCATTCGTTATGAGCATCGCTCGAAATTGCATCATGCGCGCGGCGCATATTGCGTTTGGAGGGCGTAGTTTTTCGCTTCGGGACGGCCATGGACCAAACCTTAAATCGTTGTTGCCTAAAGTGGCGCGGAAAAATCTGCGGGTTACATATACAAATTCATACGCAACGGCAAGCGTGAAGGGACCAATTAATTTATTTTCCGCATGAGGCGGTTTTTCACGCCCCACCCCGCTCAATGAGGTTTTTTCAACATTTCCGCCAAACCCTCGAACGGCCTGCGGCGTTCCGACACATCCGCCTCGCTGTCCGCCAGCGGCTCAATCACGGCATCGGGCGCGCGGGGATACGGATCCAGCATCAATGACAGAAACTGCGCCGCCAACTCACCGATATCGATTTCAATGCCGTCGAAATATTCGGGCAGATCGTCGTCTTCGCTGTCATCGTCGGGTTTATATCCCTCGGGCGCGAAAATTTCCTCGAAATTATCGTCGATATGGGCAGACACCGGCGCCATGCTCACCACGCAGCTTTGCACCACATCGGCCATCACGCGCCCACTGGCGCGAATCAACTTGCCGCCCGGAATGCGGCGCAGCGTCACCTCGGCCGAAAAACTGTCCAGCTGCTGAAGCCCCAGCCGTGTTGCCAGGGCGGTGCGCTCGGACTCGTTTGCCTCGATCTCACGGCTGATTTCCGAACCGGGATCCATATCTTCCACCCTGACGGGCCTGCTGAATTCAGGAACAGGCTGTTGCGGCATAGTTCACTTCTCTCCCGGAGGCGGCGCAAAAACAATATTGCCGCCGGCAATCGCGTTTACGTCCTGCTCGGCAAGCAAAGCCTCGCTTGCCCGCATATAATCTACCAACGCCGTCAGCTTGCCCGCCGACGGCTCGATATCCTGATATATATATTGTCGCAAGGGCGCGTCCAGCGATTCGTCGCTTCCCTTCAACCCCTCGCGGCAGGCCGCGGCCATTGCATAGAAATACTGCGCCAGCCCCTTCACCTTCTTGCCTACGCTAAGATCGCCCACCCCCAGTTCGCGCATATTGCGATCCATATCGGCAAACATCAGATCGAACAGGTTTTGCGAAAAAACTCGCGCCTTCGGCTCACGGCCCAGCCTGTCCAGCGCAAGAAAGCCGTGCAGCGCCACCATC
>JAOUMF010000112.1 GCA_029881615.1 Alphaproteobacteria bacterium
GCGCCGGCGCACGAAGGGCCATCCCATCGACGGCGCGTCGGACTGCAGCTGTTGCAGCTCGGCGGCATATTCGGCCGGCAAGGCATCGGGAATGGTGGCCAGAAGCTGCGCCACCTTCATCAGCGGTCCCTTCAGGCCGCCCAGCGCGCGGGTAAGGTCGGCCGCATGGCGATCGCGGTCCAGTTCGACCCCGAACATCCGCGAGCCGGCGAACCGCGCCGCCGCGCCGCCAACGGCTCCGCCCACGCGGGCATAGCGGCGCATGCGGCCAGTCAGGTTACTTTGTTCATTTTCATCGGGCATGGATCAAGAGATTAGCGCGATGCCCCTTGCTTACAAGGCTTGCACCATCCCTTCCCCCTCAAACCGCCGGCACGCGCTCCGCCTGGACCAGTTCGTTGACCGACAGACGGTCCAGCGCGCGGGCCAGGGCGACCACGCCGTCATAACGGGCGCAGTCCAGCTCTTGCGGGTACAGCATGACGATGCCGAAGAAATCGATCACCTTGCCATTGCCGGTTTGCAGGCACCAGAAGGCGTCTGGAATCGTCACCGGCGGCGCCAATAGCACGCCGGTAAATCCAGCGTCCTTCGCCATATCGAACGGCAGGGTCAGGTTATCGGTGCAAAGTCCGAAATCGAAGGCAACTCCGTGGGCGTACGGCAGCCGCCCCAGCGCCCGCAGCATTTCCAGCGGCCACGCGCTGGCATCCCTTTCCAGCGCCTCTTCGTCCATCGGCCAGTCCGCCGGCAGACACATCACAAGTTCGCCGAATTGCACGCCAGAGCCGGCCGGCATCGGCTGGTCGCTCATGCCCGAGGTGATCAACGTATGGCAGTTACGCTCGGGCGTCGGCGGCACATGGTGGATGTCGATGGCGACTGAATCCGATTCGATCTCGTGGAACACGGTGTCCACGGCACCGATATGTTCCCGGATATGTTCCAGCACCGCGGCCGCGGTCTCAACATTCGCGACCGCAACGGCCGTAGCATCATCACTGGACATACCTTCTCGCTCTCCTTTTCGTGCCCGCGGTCATAATAAACATAACGAAGGGGACAAGGGAAACTTCCCTGCATCCACGACAGTTTATCCGGTAAAATTTTCAGAAACCCTGCGCGATCAGCCAGCCATCGATAGAGTCGGCCACGGCATCCCAGCCAGGTTCCAGCATCAGGGCATGACCAAGACCCGGCATTATTTCTGCCTGCGTCCCCAACTGGCGGGCAGCCGAACGGATAAAAGCCGGCGCGATCAGCCGGTCGCCATCCCCGCCAAGCACCTTGATCGGCATATCGGGAATTCTTGCCGTATCCAGAAAGCCCGCGTTGCACATATCGCCCCATGCAAGGTGCGATTCATCGGTGAGCCGCTCGCCATAGTCGGAAAACCCGTTTTCCGGCCCATGGCCGAACACGGCCTCGAACAGCATCGCCGGACTCGGCGCGCGGCGTCCGAATTCGTGGGCCAGCGCGACATCCCAGAACAATCCCGGCGCGTTGGCCGCCATTGCGACCCCGGCGCCCACCAGGCCGTTCGCGGGCACCGGCGCCATCAGCACGGCCGCCATCGCCGGATAGCGTTCCAGATAACGCTGAGCCACGAATCCGCCCATGGAATGACCGATCAGGATCGGCGGCCCCGCCAACCGCGCGGAGAGATGGACAATATCTTCCACATAATCGTCGATACCGAACCGGTGAATATCCCCGTGCCCCTCGCTCTGCCCATGACCGCGCAGGCTGGGCGCGTGACATTCCCAGCCCCGCTCGGCGAACCAGCCCAGGAAATTGGGCTCCCAGCACCAGGCGCCGGCAAACCCGCCATGAATAAATATCAATGGCGGGCGCCCCGTGGCATTGCCGGACGACAGAACCTCCAGGGCCGGCCGGGGCGCCCGTTCATAACTCAAGAAATAGCCTCGAGCTCGTCGATCAGCCGCGCCACCACCGACAGCCCGCCGCCCCAGAACGCCGGGTCGCCGGCATCCAGCCCGAAAGGCGCCAGAAGCTCTTTATGACGCAGCGTTCCACCGGCCCGCAGCATGTCCAGATAACGTTCCGCAAAACCCTCATCGGCCTTCTCGTAAGCCGCATAGAGCGAGTTCACCAGGCAGTCGCCGAACGCATAGGCGTAAACGTAGAAGGGCGAATGAATGAAATGCGGAATATATCCCCAGAAGGTCCGGTAATTATCGTCGAAACGCAGTGCCGGCCCCAGGCTTTCCACCTGCACGTCCATCCAGATTTCGCCCAGCCGTTCGGGCATCAACTCACCCTCGCGGCGCTCGGCATGAACCCGTTTTTCGAACTCGTAGAAAGCGATCTGGCGGACCACGGTGTTCAGCATATCCTCGACCTTGCCGGCCAGCATGGCGCGGCGCGCCTTGACGTCCTCGGTCTTCCTCAACATCGCCTGAAAGGTCAGCATCTCGCCGAACACGGAAGCCGTCTCGGCCAGCGTCAGCGGCGTATCGGCCATCAAGTGCCCCTGGTCCGCCGCCAGCACCTGATGTACGCCGTGACCCAGCTCATGCGCCAAAGTCATCACGTCGCGCGTCTTGCCCTGATAGTTCAGCAGCAGGTAGGGATGGGCCGACGGCACGGTCGGATGCGCGAAGGCACCCGACGACTTGCCCGGCCGCACCGGGGCGTCGATCCAGTTATTGTCGAAAAAGCGTTTGCCGACCGCCGCCATATCGGGCGAAAAATCGCCATAGGCGCCCAGCACCGTCTCGCGCGCCTCGTCCCACTTGATCTGGCGTTCGTCCGCGTCGGGCAACGGCGCGTTGCGATCCCAGTAATCCAGCCGGTCGCCGCCGAACCACTTCGCCTTCAACGCATAATAGCGATGCGAAAGCGCCGGGTAGGCATCGCGCACCGCCGCCGACAGGGCATCGACCACCTCGTCCTCGACAAAATTGGCAAGGTTGCGCGAAGAGTCCCCGCGCGGAAACTTGCGCCAGCCATCCTCGATTTCCTTGTCCTTGGCCAGGGTGTTGGTAATCAGCGCCAGCGTCTTCACATTACTGGCCAGCACATCGCCCAGGCTTTGGGCGGCGTCCTTGCGCTTGGCGCCGTCGGTGTCGGACATCAGGCTGAGGATTTCCGCCTCGGTCAATTTCCGGCCCCGAAAATCAAAGCGCAAGCCGGCCATGGTCTCGTCGAACAGGCGCACCCAGGCGGCGCGGCCAACCACGTATTTTTCATGCAGTACGCGCTCGATCTCGTCGTCAAGCTGATGCGGGCGCATGGCGCGCACATCGCGCAGCCACGGCCGGTAACGCGCCAGCGCCGGCGCTTCCATCAAGGTTTCCAGCCGATCGTCGTCCAGCTTGTTAAGTTCCAGCGTAAAGAACAGCAGCTTGATCGAGATCGCGTTCAGACGCTCGAAAACACCCTGATAGAATTTGCCGTTTTTCGGATCCGACTGATCGCCGGAATAGACAAGCTGTGCATAGGAACCTGCCCGCGACATGGCTTCGTCGATGCGCTCATATTCGGCAATCGCGCCACCCAGCGCCTCGCCATCCAGTTCGCCAAGCTTGCCCTTGCAGCGTTCCGCAAACGCGGCGGCATCGGTTTCCATGCGGTCCAGGTCGGCCGCGAGTTCATTCGAATCGGCTGCCGGATAGAGGTCCGACAAATCCCATTGCGGCAGCGCGCCAAGCGCGGCAGCTTCACTCATGAATATACTCCCTTTATTCTACGGACCCATATATGATGTCAGCGTAGACGCTACAAGCCGGATTAACCGGCAACGAACAACGTTAAGGGGGCTTTACCCATGGATTACAAATCCATCCGCAATCTTCCGACAATGTTTTTCGACCAGGCGGAACGACTTGGCGACCGCCCTTTCCTGTGGAATAAACGGGAAAATCAATGGCAAAGCCGAAGTTGGGCGCAAACCGCCGACGAGGTCGCGGCGCTGGCGCGGGGCCTTCTGGCGATGGGCGTGGCGCCCGGCGATCGAATCGGACTTGTGTCGGAAAACCGGCCCGAATGGCTGATCGCCGACATCGCCATCATGTCCGTGGGCGGCATCACGGTGCCGGCCTACATCACCAATTCAACCGACGATCACCATTACCTGTGGTGCGACAGCGGGGCCAAGGGGATTATCGTCTCGACCCCGGCGCTGGCCAAAGAGGCCCTGCCGGCCGCCCAGAAATGCCCCGACACCGAATTCGCCATCTGCCTCGACGCGCCCGGCGACATCCCCGATCAGGGATTGCAGGCGATAACCTGGGCCGACTGCGTGGCCCGAGGGGCAGACCGCGACGAAGACATCCGCGCCTTGGCGAAGGTTCCCGAACGCGGCGACACTTGCTGCCTGATCTATACCTCGGGCACGGGCGGGCGCCCCAAGGGCGTGATGTTGAGCCACGGCGCGATACTCTGCAACGCCATGGGGGCGGAAGATGTGATTTCATGCCTGCCCGGCTACCGGAGTCCCGGCGAAGTGTTTCTGTCCTTCCTGCCGCTTTCCCATTCATACGAACATATGGCGGGGCAGTTTTTCCCGATATCCATCGGCGCGGAAATCTATTACGCCGAATCCCTGGAGAAGCTTGTCGCCAATATCGCCGAGGTGCGGCCCACCATCATGACGGCGGTGCCGCGCCTGTACGAGATGATCCATGGCCGCATCCAGCGCGGACTGGAAAGCCAGAGCAGCCTGAAGCGCAAGCTGTTCGCGAAAGCCGTCGAACTGGGCCGCAAGAAATATGAAAACCCGGGTTCGCTGAGCCTGGGTGAAAAACTTCTGGACGCCTTGCTGGACCGGTTGGTGCGGGCCAAGGTCGCGCAACGGTTCGGCGGCCGGTTGAAGGCCTTCGTTTCCGGCGGTGCGCCGCTTAATTACGATGTGGGGATATTTTTCGTCTCGCTGGGCCTGCGCCTGTTGCAAGGATACGGGCAGACCGAGTCGGCGCCCGTTATTTCCGTCAACCGCTACGAACTGAACAGAATCGAGACCGTCGGACCGCCGATGAAGGATGTCGAGGTCCGAATCGCCGAGGATGGCGAAATTCTGGCCCGTGGCGAAATGCTGATGAACGGCTATTGGAACAACCCGCGCGCGACGGCCGAAACGATCGTCGATGGTTGGCTGCATACCGGCGATATCGGTATTTTCGACGATAATGGCTACCTGGTGATTACCGATCGCAAGAAGGATATCATCGTCAATTCGGGCGGCGACAATATCTCGCCGCAACGGGTCGAGGGGATGCTGACGGTCGAGCCGGAAATTGGCCAAGCCATGGTTTATGGCGACAGGCGGCCGCATCTGGTCGGGCTGATCGTGCCGGACGACGAGTTCGCCGCGTCCTGGGGTAAGGAGCATGACCGGGCAACCGATCTGGAAACACTGATCGGCGACGCCGATTTCGTGAAAGCGATCGGCAAGGCCATCGACCGCGTGAACGCCAAGTTAACCGCGCCCGAGCGTGTGCGCAGATTTATGCTTGCGGTCGAAGGCTTCACAATCGATAACGAGATGCTGACGCCGAGCCTGAAAATTCGCCGTCATATCATAAAAGAAAAATACGGCGCGCCTCTTGACGGGTTGTATCGTGGGTAAATAATACGCTTTCCGCGCTAAACTCAAGGCAGCCACTGGGCGGTAAGGAGAAATTTTAATATGTTATCGGCCCTTCGTCTCGGACCACTGGTTGGATTTGTCGCGATGCTGACGCTGACAGGTTGCGATCTTTACATTCCAATTTTCCATGAAGATCCAACCACGTTAAGCGACGACCGTACCGACGAAGCAAAGCAACTGGACGACCGCATCCGCGGCGACATCCTGTCGGCCTTCGTCGGGCAGGAGGTCGGCACGCTGAAAAACGTTACAGTCGATGTTTACGAGGGAAACGTCCTGCTGACGGGCACGGTCACCAGCCCGGAAGCCAGAAACACCGCCCAGACCGTGGCGGCGGAGACCGATGAAATCGGCAACATCTTCAACGAAATACAAGTCCTCAAGGATGCCAGTCTGCGCGACAAAACCGAGGATTTATCGATCGAAACCAGGCTGAAAACCACCCTCAGAAAATCGACGAAAATCAACTCCTTCAATTTGCGATGGCGCGTCGTAAACAGAAACGTCTACATATTCGGTCGCGCAAAAACCCCGGAAGAACGAGAAAAAGCGCTGGAAATAACTCGTTCGATCAAGGGCATCAATGAAGTAGTGGACCATATTGAGGTTCGCGCGCCCACGGGGGTGCAAAGTTGGCTCGATAACCTGCTCTGACATTGTGGGTTCAGGGAAGGATCGTTCGCGCTGTCTTGTGCAGAGGCAATAATCGGTAAATTATTACCAAAACGGCGACCCGCTTCTTGCAATCTTTCACTCGCGTCACGAGACGCATTGCAATCGGTGACGCAAGCTGTACCCTTTTGTCGAAGACAGGAAATATGCATATCAGGTTAGAGAAAAAGGGTTCGCGGACATGCTGCTGAAGCAGGTAACGCTCGACGACAAATATATACAGGAATCCGGCCGGGTCTATCTGACCGGTACCCAGGCGCTGGTCCGTTTGCCGATGCTGCAGCATCAGCGCGACGCGGCGGCTGGCCTGAACACGGCCTGCTTCATTTCGGGGTATCGCGGTTCGCCGCTCGGCGGCCTGGACACCGCCATGTGGCGCGCCCGGAAATATCTGGAAGAACATAATGTCCTTTTCCGCGCCGGCGTGAACGAAGACCTGGCCGCGACCGCCATCTGGGGAAGCCAGCAAGTCGGGCTTTTCCCTGGCGCAAAATATGATGGCGTCTTCGCCATGTGGTACGGCAAGGGCCCCGGCGTGGACCGGTCGGGCGACGCATTGAAACATGCCAATAATGCCGGCACCGCGCCCCA
>JAOUMF010000113.1 GCA_029881615.1 Alphaproteobacteria bacterium
ATGGCGTTCCGTATATCGTTATAGATCAGCCCGGTTTCCGAAGAGGGCAGTGAGCGTAAATCGTCGGGCAGGCCGGCGATGACCAGGGTCTCGACAAGCGTGGGCTGAAAAGCCAGCCAGAGGGCGACAACCGCGACCGCCGGCAGAAAGCCCCACAACGCAACATACCAGCCGTAATAGCGGGGCAGCGCGGACAGGTTTTTCGGCAGGCCGCCGGCCATGGCCAGCGCGCGACGACGGCCGATTCGAAAACCGGCCGCGGTCAACCCGAGAAGAATGATTGTCAGAATAAACAGCATTCCGCTTTCCCGATTTACGATGCCGCCAAGCGGGGAACTCTATCCACAACGGACAGCGTCATTGCAAGGCGCGTAACGCCGCGGCAGTCCGGAATCCGTCGGCTCGCGGCCCTGGATTTCCGCGCTTCGCTCGCAATGACGCTGGATATGTTCATGGATCGTCTCCGAAACCCGCCGGCATCACATCTTTAGCGGCGTCAGGCCGGCGGCCTTGTCCGCCCATTCCTTGCGCTCGTCTTCCGGCATCGGGATCAGTCCCTTGTCGGCAAGATAGCCTTCATCGCCCCAGGCCCTGTCGCTGGTGAATTCGGCCAGGAATTCCTCGAGGCCCGGAACCACCCCTACATGGGCTTTCTTGGCATAGAAATACAGCGGCCGGGAAACCGGATAGCTGCCGTCGGCGATCAGTTCGAATTCGGGCTCGACGCCCTCGATCTTGCTGCCCCGCACCTTGTCGGAATTCTGGTCGAGGAAGGAAAAACCGAAGATGCCCAGCGCGTCGGGGTTGGCTTCCAGCTTCTGGACGATCAGATTATCGTTCTCGCCGGCCTCGACGAAGGCGCCGTCCTCGCGGATCGTCCGGCAGGCCGCCTTGAAGGCGTTCTTGTCGGATTTCTCCAGCGCCCGCAGCACATCGAACTCTTCGCAGCCGGCATCCATGACCAGCTCGACGAAAGCATCGCGCGTGCCGGAGGTCGGCGGCGGGCCGAGGATCTCGATCTTCACCGCCGGAAGGTCCGGATCGACGTCCTTCCAGGTCTCGTGGGGATTGGGGACCAGGTTGCCCGTGGCGTCGGGTATGTCCTTGGCCAGCGCCAGATACAGATCTTTCAGCGTCAACGCATACTGGGCGGCCTTCTTCGAATTCGCGACCACGATGCCGTCATAGCCCAGCTTGATCTCCACGATCTCGGCAACGCCGTTGTCGGCGCACATCTTGACCTCGGTTTCCTTGATCCGGCGCGACGAGTTGGTGACATCGGGATGTCCGACGCCGATCCCGCCGCAGAACAGCTTCAGGCCACCGCCCGATCCGGTCGCCTCGACAACCGGCGTCTTGAAATCGGTGTTCTTGCCGAAACGTTCGGCGACCGCGGTCGAAAACGGAAACACCGTCGACGAGCCAACAACCCGAATCTGGTCGCGCGCCTGCGCCGCGCCGGCGCCCAGCGCCAGGAACAGACCGGCAAGGGCCAACAGATTTTTTGTCATTACGAAACTCCAATTCAAATTTCCACCGGTTCCCGGCCATCCGGGAACCTTCGCGAGAAACTCTACGGCCGCTTCGTGAAACCTCTACAACAGTTACATGACAACTATATGACAACTACCTGTCATATACCTGCAAACTACATCTTTCAGAGCGCCAGCTCCCTCGCCGGCTTGGTCGGCAGAATCACCGAAAACCTGCTGCCTTTTCCCGGCGCGCTCTCGATCGCCAGGCGCCCTCGATGGCGGCTGACGATATGTTTGACGATCGCCAGGCCCAGCCCGGTGCCGCCGCGTTCGCGGCTACGCGCCGCGTCAACCCGATAGAAACGCTCGGTCAGGCGCGGAATATGAAGGGCGGGTATTCCCTCGCCCTCGTCTTCGACAGCGATCGTGATATGGCCCGCCGGTTCCGGCCTGACGCTCACGCGGACCTCACCGCCGTCGCGGCCATAGCGAATCGCGTTGCCGATCAGGTTTTCAAAAACCTCGGCCAGTTGATCCCGGTCAGCCGCCAGTCGCGGCAGGTCGCCAGGCAGGTCGAGAGTAACCGTCACGTTGCGTTTCGCGGCCTGCTGTTCCAGAAGACCCACGGCTTCATCCAGCAATCCGCCAATCGAGACGCTGTCGGTGGGGCGGGAATGTTCGTCCATTTCGATGCGCGACAACGACAGCAGATCCTCCACCAGACGCGCCATGCGTCGCGCCTGCTCGTCCATGATAGCGAGAAACTTCGTCCGCGCCTCGACATCCTCGCGCGCCGGCCCTTGCAGGGTCTCGATATAACCAAGCAGGCTGGCCAGGGGGGTCTTGAGCTCATGGCTGACATTGGCGACGAAATCGGCCCGCATCCGCTCGGTCTGTTCCAGCGCGGTAAGATCGTGGAACACGGCGATCGCCGCATCAGGCAAGTCCTCTCCCAACGGTTCGACCCGAACCGCGAAATGGCGCTCGATCGGTACCGGAAAAGAAATTTCGATGGATTGCCCCTTTGCGCCCTCGAGCACGGCGTCGACCGCGTCGAGCAATTCCGGATTGCGCACCACGCTGGCAAGGTCATGCCCGGTCAGGCTGATACCGGTCAATTCCCGCGCGGACCTGTTCGCGCGGGTAACCGTGCGATCCTGCGCAATAAGCAAAACCGGATCGGGCAACACATCGATGACGCGCGGTTGCTCGGAAGCCTCGGCCGTCAATTGATCTGTCTGTTCGCGCCACAACCGCACCAGCCGGTCGAAGGCGCGGTTAAGCCCATCGCTGGCAACTGGCCGACCCGGGTCGGGGGTGCCGGACACCAGCGCATCGACCCGCCGGCGCAGGGCATCCCTCAAACGGGCCGGACGCCAGGCAATCAGCCCGGCAAGCAGGGCCGCAAGCAATGCCGAAAGAAGCCCGAGGCGAAACGGAAGAAAGCCTCCGAACACCAGCAACGTCAGCACGATCCAGGCCGGGACGGCGCTACGCAGACTTATCTGTACCCATTTTCTGGGGCGTTGAAAGCGGTACACCTGCAGGAGCCATTCTCGCTATGAAAAGTTCATCGACCATAACAGATAATTCGGCGGCATACAGCGGCAACCGCGCCGGCGCGCCCGGTTTGTTAAGCTAAACTTAATGAAACATGGTGT
Organism: Alphaproteobacteria bacterium; assembly: GCA_029881615.1. GTDB lineage: Bacteria > Pseudomonadota > Alphaproteobacteria > UBA8366 > JADFVY01 > JADFVY01. Next base: position 3,137 of record JAOUMF010000113.1, read on the forward strand.
CTTATGGCGGTGTAACACGTCAATTTCCTGGCTGGAAGAGTTCCTCGCCGTACAGGCGTGAGGATTGAAAGATGCACAAACTTATTGGACTGTCTGTTCTGGTGATCGCCGTTTGTACGGCGGCGCCGCCTGCGTCGGCGGGAAAATATACCGGCCCCGGGCTGTCTGCCGAGATCACGATCACGGATCCCAAACTGGGCGAAGGCCGATTCAGAGGGCGCTACTATTTCGATCGTGGCGGGTATCGCATTGATATCAATGGACGATCCAAGTTTCGCTCTTTTGTTTTTAACAGTTTTGGACAGTATTTCATATCGGTCGGATCAAACAGGCGGATGGAGATCGACGAAGACAGGCACGGCGCCAAATCAACACTGTTCGGAGATGCGCCCTGTGCCGGCTACAAGAGAGCTGTCAATATAGGTTCCGACAACAAAAGTGGCCGTGAACTTCAGGTTTGGCGGTGCGACCGGCCCCAACAGCCGCTTCTCGACGCAGGCTTTTCCAGGGATCACAAGGTTACCCTGTGGTATGACACCGAACTGAAGCATTTTGTTATCAAGGAAACGAACAACGGCGTGAAGATCGAATTGCGGAAAATTATCCCGGGACGCCAGGCACCGGCATTGTTCAGCGCTCCTGGCGAAGCCGGTCCCATAAGCTCAACGGAGCGTATCGCCGACGTCGAAACCGTTGAGCAATAACATTCGGATAATCTTGCAGCGGTGAGAACAGAACGGTGATTTCCAATTTTGCACGATCCGTTGCCGCGGCCATTGCCGTGACGGCTTTACTGTGGGCCGAAAATGCCGGAGCGGACGGTTACAGGGGCGAGTCGTTTTCCGCCGAAACCTGGTTCGGTACCGAGGACGCGCTGGAATTGCGTTACAATCTATATATCGGCAAGGATGGATACCGCCTCGAATCGATCAACCCCGTTGAAGGCCCGGACATAATCATCGCGCAGTTCGCCGTGCCCCGTTTCGTCTATATCGACGTTAATACGGGTGCGGTCAATTTCCTGCCAATGGGAGAGAACGACTGGGGCCGGTTTAGTGGCATCGCTTGCGCGGATTTTGAATATCGGCAACAGCTGGGCACGGCGGAACTATCGGGCAGAGCGGTCGAAATATGGCAATGCATCGGCAGCAAGCGATATAAACCGGACACCAGGATCTGGTGGGACCCGGTACTGCTCTATCAGGTGCGGTCGGACGAAGAGGGATATATCACCGAGCTTCGGAACATAAGGCCGGGCAATCCCGACGCGGCGCTATTCGAAATACCGGCCGACCTGAAATAAGCTAGCGTAACCAGCGCATCGCCGTTGTGTCTTTACCCTCCGGTTGATTTTGCATAGCTTGTCTTCTGGCAGGGGGTGTCCAACACATGAAACAGGCAGGAGAATTATCAATGTGGACGAGGATCAAGGTTGCAGCGGCAACTGCGGCCTTTCTGGCGGTGGGTGCGAACGCGGCGAGTGCTGACAGTTATACCGGGCCCGGTTTTGCGGGCGTCGCGTGGGCCAAGGAAAGCAACCAGAAGGCCGTGAAGTTCGGGGCCATTAATGTCGGTGCCGAAGGACTGAAGATGGATATCGAGCAGCAAGGACAGCGCGTTTCCATAATCCGTCTATGGGATGCGGATGTTGCTTTTTCCCTGATGCACGACCAGAAAATGTACATGGAAATACCGCCGGAACAAACCGGCTGGGATGATTATTCGGAAGAAGCCTGCACGGGTTTTGAAAAAGGCGAAAAGCTGGGTTCGGAAACCGTAAATGGCCGCGACACCGAAAAATGGAGCTGTACCGGCCAGGCCTTCGTGCCGGAAGGGAGCCAGGCGGCCGACGCCACTGTCTGGTACGATCCGAAACTGAAATTCGCCATTAAGTCCATCGACGCGGACGGTAACGAATTTGAAGTGAAGGACATCAAGGTCGGCGCCCAGAAAAGTTCAATGTACGAAATTCCGGCCGGTTATCAGAAGTTCGACATGAACGCCATGATGCAACAGATGATGCAGCAGGGTCAGCAGTAGCAAACACGTCGAGCCACGGTGTGAAACGGCAACGCCCGGAGTCATCGCTCCGGGCGTTTTTCATTTACAGCGCGTTATTGCCGCTTTCGCCTGTCCGAATGCGAACGGCCACTTCCAGGGGAAGCACGAAGATTTTCCCGTCGCCGATCTGACCCGTACCAGCGGATTCCTGGATAGCCTGCATGGCGCGTTCGGCCAGATCGTCGGCCACGGCGATCTCGATTTTGATCTTGGGCACGAAATTTACCGTGTATTCGGATCCACGGTAAATTTCCTTGTGACCCTTCTGACGGCCATAACCCTTTACCTCACTCGCGGTCATGCCCTCGATGCCCATTTCCGTCAGGGCTTCGCGGACATTATCGAGTCTGGACGGTTTGATGACGGCGACAATGAATTTCATTTCCGGCATATCCTCTATGTCTGATTCCGCGAATTTCCAATTTACAAGCTGTAGCCCCGTTCACCATGGGTGTTGATATCAAGGCCCTCGGTTTCCACATCGCGCGAAACACGCAACCCGATGGTCATATCAAGCGCCTTTAATATGACGAAGCTGATTGCCACCGACCAGACGGCCACAATAACAATGCCTGCCGCCTGAACGAAAAGATGGCCACCGACGGTCGCCCCCTCTGCCAGGCCCAGTCCACCCAACGCCGGCAGAGCGAATACCGCGGTCAGCATAGTGCCGGTTATACCGCCCACGCCGTGAACGGCGAACACATCGAGCGAATCGTCAATGCCCAGTCGGTGCTTCACCCAGGGCGTAGCGAAAAAACAAATGGTTCCTCCAGCCAATCCGCAAACGACGCCCCCAAGCGGCCCCACATAGCCCGACGCCGGCGTTATGGTGGCAAGACCCGCGACCATGCCGGTGACGATACCGATCAGGCTGGGCTTCCCATAGCGCACCCATTCGAGCCCCATCCAGACCAGTGAAGCCGTGGCCGCCGAGATGTGGGTAACCAGCATCGCCATACCCGCCGCTCCATCGGACGTCAGGGCGCTGCCCGCGTTAAACCCGAACCAGCCGACCCACAACATTCCCGCCCCCATCATGGTCAGGACGGGACTGTGCGGCGGAGTGATTTCGGCGGGAAAGGCCCGCCGCTTGCCGACCATGACGGCGGCGACCAGAGCAGACGTACCGGCGGTAACATGCACAACGACGCCGCCCGCAAAATCGCGCACACCAAGCCCCAGCAACCCGCCTTCCGCAAGCATTCCACCACCCCATATCCAGTGCGCGGCAGGCGCATAAACGGCGACAAGCCAGAGCCCGGAAAACCACAAAACGGCGGAAAATTTCATGCGCTCGGCAAAGGCGCCGACTATCAGCGCCGGCGTGATGATCGCAAAGGTCATCTGAAACATGAAAAACACGGATTCGGGAATGTCGCCGTACAAGGAACCGGCCGACACACCCATAAGGAATGCCTTTCCGAAACCACCGATGAAGCCATTGACGCCGCCGCCATCGCCGAATGTCAGGCTGTAAACAAAAATCAGCCACAAGACGGAAGAAAGACAAGCAACAGCAAAACAATGCATCAGCACAGACAGCACATTTTTGGTGTGCACCAACCCGCCATAGAACAGCGCGAGACCAGGCAGGGTCATGAACAGAACAAGCGCCGTCGCCGTCAATATCCAGGCCGTATT
>JAOUMF010000114.1 GCA_029881615.1 Alphaproteobacteria bacterium
GGATTAACATGCGGACGGTTAAACGTTCGTGATAAGTCGCCGGGTTGCCATTGCCCCCCGAGACCCGGCACAGACTGGCGGCCGCCACTGGAATACCAGGACGGCCGCCGATTTTATTGCTATTCAGACTGCCTGCGAATGGCGTCCGACGCCGGTATCCAGATAAGTATCGAACAGGGCGCAGACGGCCCGCATCAACGGTCGTCCCGGTTCTGTAATCAATATCCGGTCACCGTCGACGGTGGCGATACCGTCGGCGATCATTGGTTCGAGAAGTTCCATTTCGCCACGGAAATGATCGGCGGTTTTGCCATAATGGGCGGCCTCCACCGATAGATCGACGACCATGTCGCACATCAATCTTTCGATGATATCGCGGCGCATGCGGTCTTCGTCGCTTAACGCTATCCCCTTGTCCACGGCCGGGCGGCCGGCGCGTATGGCCTTGGCCCAGGCATGAAGGGGCACGGCATTCTGCACATAGCCCTGCGGCAGCGCCCCGATGGAAGACGCGCCGAAGCCGATCAACGCCCGTGCCTCGTCGGTGGTGTAGCCCTGGAAGTTTCGCCGCAAATGGCCCTGATCCAGTGATTCGGTCATGGAGTCGGTTTCCAGCGCGTAATGGTCCAGCCCGATCCGCCGGTATCCTCGTTCGGCCAGCCTCGTCGCCGCGGCCTCGGCCTGTTCGAAACGCTGCCAGGCATCGGGCAATGATTCGTCGGGGATCATTTTCTGGTGGGTCTTCATCCAGGGAACATGGGCGTACCCGAATACCGCCACGCGGTCGGGCCGCATCTGGGCGGCCAGGTCTACCGTCCGGTTCACATCATCGACGGTCTGATACGGCAGGCCGTACATAAGATCGAAGTTGATCGCCTCGATTCCGGCCGCGCGCAGCCATTCCACGACTTGTTCCGTCATTTCATAAGGCTGGATGCGGTTGATCGCCTTTTGCACGTTTTCGTTAAAGTCCTGAACCCCCAGACTGGCCCGGTTCACGCCGGCCCGCGCCAGCGCCTGCACCCGGTCTTCGGTCATGGTGCGCGGGTCCATCTCCACCGCGATTTCCGCATCCGGCGCCACATTGAATCCGGCGCGGATTTTGGCCATCAGATGCTCGAGATCTTCAGCGGACAGAATAGTTGGCGTGCCGCCGCCCCAATGCATATGCGTAACCGGCGGGCGCGCCTTCAGTTTGCTGCCGATCAGGGTGACTTCATCGGCCATGGTGGTGGCATAGTCGCCAATCGGCTCGTACCGTCGAACGATTTTGGTATGGCATCCGCAATACCAGCACATCTCATGGCAGAACGGGACGTGGAAATACAGCGACAGGGGCGTGTCGTCACCGATCGCCGCAAGCCAGCGCTCATAGGTCGACGCATCGATTCCCTTATGGAAATGCGGCGCCGTGGGATAGCTGGTGTAACGCGGGACCCGCCTGTCGTACCGCTCTAGTAGGGTGCGGTTCATTTTATCTCTCTCTCTCCTTGATTTCTGCTCATGGATACAGTCTTGACCCAATGACCGCGTTGACACAAATCAAACATCTCGATCCCGCGTCGTATCCCGGTTGCAGGTAGGCAGTCATGGTCCTATGTTTCTGTGCAGGCAACATTATGGAATATATTGGCATGAATCGTCTAATTGCTACTTTCATACTCGGTCTTCTGGCCGCCAGCATATCGATTGGCGATGCCATCGCCGTTAACCCGGATGAAGTTCTCGACAATCCGGTCCTTGAAGATCGTGCTCGCGTTATAAGCCAGAAACTTCGGTGCCTTGTTTGCCAAAATCAATCGATCGACGATTCCGATGCCGATCTGGCCCGCGATCTCAGAATCATCGTCCGCCAGCGGCTGGTCGCCGGCGACGATAACGAACAGGTGATTCAGTATATCGTCGATCGTTATGGTGATTATGTGTTGCTGGAGCCTCCATTCAAGGGCACGACCTATGTGCTCTGGCTGGCACCGGCAGCGTTGTTGGTCATTGCCGGTGCAGGATTGTTGATTGCGGCCAGGCGTCGCCGTGATGTGACGCCGGAGCAAGGGCTTGACGAAGATGAAAAGCATCGGCTGGCCCAACTGCTAGGCGACGGCAAAGAAGGCTGAACTCTCTTCTTAAGGTTTATTTGAAGGAGAGCCACTGTTGGCCTTGATCCATTCGACAAGGACGGCAAGGTTTTCCTTGTTTTCCATTCCCGGAAAAGCCATCCGCGTGCCCGGCACAAGCAGGCTGGGCCGAGCGAGGAAAGCGATCAGGTTTTCCTCGCTCCATTTCAGGGATTCTTCAGTCGCAATCCGTTGAAGGGCTCGCGAATATTTGAATCCGGGTGCAATAGCCGCTGCCTTGTCGACGACCCTGTAAAGGCTTGGACCGTTGCCGTTCACACCTTCTGCCAGGCTGTGGCACTGTGCGCATTTTTTCTTGAAAAGCGATTTGCCCGGATCCACGGCGTCTTCGCCGGCCGGTTTTGTCTCTCCCTGGGCGGATGCTTGCGTGGAACAAACGGCCAGTGTTGCGGCAATGGCTAATATTTTAAAATAATTCAATCTCATTCCGCTCCCGAAGTGCCGCTTGATTCAATTGGCATGTGGCATCGATGTCAAGGAAGGAAGCGGTCGATCGCCGGCAGATATGGCTCAAACGAGAGCGGCGGCCCGGAATTGCCGGGCCGCCGCCTGAAAAACACGCACTGACAGCCAGATTCAGCCGCCGTTTGCCTTAATGTAGGCAATGATGTTCTCGATATCGTCTTCCTTCTTCAGGCCGGCGAATGACATCTTGGTCTTCGCCACCAGATCCTTCGGTTTGGTCAGGAACTTGGCCAGGGTCTCGTCGTCCCAGGTCAGGCCGGATTCGGCCATGGCACTGGAATATTTATACCCGTCCACGGCACCGGCCGCGCGGCCGATCACGCCGTGCAGGCTGGGGCCAACCTTGTTCTTGCCTTCTTCAAGGGTATGGCAGGCCTTGCATTTCTTGAACACTTTTTCGCCAGCCGCGGCATCGCCATCGGCCATGGCCGGAGATGCGAATGCGGCGAGAAAAGCGGTGACACCGACGACTTTGATAATGCTGGACTTCATTTTATCCTCAATTCTTTCTGTTTTGAACTCACGCGAAAACACCGCGGACAAAGGGTGGTTTTGCCCGCAGTCCATCGGTGGCCGCTCAATCCCCCGCTTGAAAGAGCCGCTATCCTGGCCACACATACCATCAATACAAAGGTTTGCGCGGTTTCTGTCAAGATCGAAAGCTGCGGCATGGGGTCGCTGGCCGCATTTTTTGAGGCCCGTTTAATCGCTCTCGCCTTTACCGGTCTCCTGCTTGCCTTCGCGCATCCGTTTCAGCTGTTCGGCATAGGCTTCACAGGGGTCGTTATCGTCGACGCGCGGTGTAAACCAGATGAAATCGAATGGTATCGCGCCAGCATAATGGGCGGCATGGGCGGCAGGGTCCAAAACGTCTTTTTCGACCTCAATCAGCCCCACTGTAACTATGCGCTTGTTTGACGCGCGCCGTTTGAGATGAAAGGGCACGCCCCAGTCCGCCCGCACATGCCCGCCACCCGCGATCAGCACCGCTACATCGGCCCCTTGCGGCCCTCGCGACTCGATCATCCGGTCGGCCATCACCGCATCCTTGGCCAGTGTGACCGACAGCATCGGGTCCAGCATGGATTCGGGCAATTGCTGGCAATGGCTGTCGAAGATCACCTGGCGCATACCGTCGCGCATGTTCTCCGCGATCGGTTGTTTCAGCATCAAGGTGGCGGCGCGTTCCTCGCCCATGGCGTCGGTTCCCTCGCGCGCAATCCTTTTGGTTACATTCCGGTCCAATCCACCGGTCAGCAGTGGCATGCCGTTGGAGAGCGCCTGTTGAGCGATCGGTTGATAGATCGACCAATCAGGCCAACCGCTCTGGTCCCATCCGACGGCCGCGCCGAGGCCTTCCGCGTCACCTGGATGGTCCGCAATGTGGGCGTCCAGCGCCTGCTGTTGCGTTTCGACCAGCATTTCGAAAATCAGGGCGGGCCGGCGTCCAAGCGCCGCCAGTTCGGAAACCAGTCTGGCCTGAAGCATGTGATGGTCGGCATTGTCGTGCTTTTCGCCTATCAGCACGAAGTCGGCCTTTTTCAGGGCCGCATAAACCTCGCCGTTGGTGGCGAATCGCGCCTCCGACGGTTTCCAGATTTGTCCCGCCAGGGGATGGTCCCGGTATAGGGGGGTTTTCCAGGATGTTGCGGCCCGGTCGGGTGTCGTGCCTGCGCAGCCTGCCAGCACCGTCAGCAAAAGGCTGGTTCCCGCCGCTATCATTCCCTTGTTCATGCCCAAGCCCCTTCCGTTGTCAGCATCGCCCGCAGCGAACCGTCGATCGCAATATTGCGCATGAATTGTCCCCGCAAAAGAATTCCCCACCGAGAATAGCGGGCGTGCGCAGCTGAGGCTATAGGGACGAACCGGGAGGCTGGCTACCCGTTAGCGAACGCCAGGAGTTTCGAGCGGCAGGCCGTTGCCGCGCCAGCTCATATAAAGCTCCAGATCGACATATTCGTCGGCCCCGTAGTCCAGTATCCCTGCCCGGATTTTCTCGTTGCAATGCCGGAACAACTCATGGGTGGATACCACGCGGGCGTATCCTAGGGAATAAACCGGCCACCCGTTGAGCTGCGCCTGCGTCAGCAGATCGGAGCGAAGATATTTCCCGACAGACTTTTTATGGCAATCGGCGCAGGACATGTCCATCTGGCCCTCGCGCCGGTAAAAATGGGCCTCGCCCTTTTTGAAAAAGGGTTCCGCGGGGCCGTCGATCTGCACCGACACCGGCATCCCGCGCGACTGATAGCGGACGAAGGCGGTCATCGCCAGTAGCTCTTGCTTCTCCCAAGGCCATTCCTCTCCCTGCTGGTTCTCTTTTCGGCAGCGGTTGATCCTCTGCTCCAGATTGGTCGGCCTTCCCACTGACGGATCGAATTTCGGATATGCGGCCCCGACACCGCGCATGGTTTTCTCGGCGCTTCCGTGGCAGTCGGCACATGATTTCCCGGCCCGCCCGTCGGCTGTTTCCCACAACTCAGCCCCGTAATCGACCCACAGGAATCCGGGGTTTATGGCATCGTCGTCCTGAATGGCCCTGGTTTCCGGCATTTGCGAGCCGTACCCCGACACCGGCGGAAGGGGCAATTCCGCAGCCCCCGCCAGACCCGGGATCCCGGTGAAAGAGCCGATAACGACGGCGATCACGATCATTCCATATGTTCTCATCTCTCTTTCCCCTTTCGCGTTCAGGTTATTGTGAGTATTCCCTGAGCCCCGCTTTTCTCAGCCCCTCTAGGAAATGGGCCAGATCGGAATCATGCTGGTAGAAACTGTGCTGTTTCTGGTGTTCCACCGAATAGTCGGGCACCGCGGCCATGATTTCCGAAATCTGCCATTCCGCATCGTCGATCCGGCCCATATGGCTGTAGGTTGCGGCCAGGTATTGTCGGGCGAAGTTGAACTCGGGATTGCGCTCAACTGCCCGTTCCAGCATAGCCGCGGCTTCTTCGTATCGCGCCAGGTGGAAATAGGCCTGGCCCAGGATCGCTTCGTAGAAATAGGAATAATGGGGATGCAGGCGCATGGCCTTGTTAATGCTGGACAGGCCCTCGGCGGGACGGCCCATATAGTTCAGAATCCAGGACAATTGTGCATGGCCGTCGGCGAAATTCGGGTCGAGCTCGACGGAGCGGGTCGTGGTCGCCAAGGCCTTGTCGAAGTTGCGCTCGCGTAGATAGGCCGAACCCAGCGTGAAATGGACTTCGCGAACCGTCGGGTCCAGTTCCAGCGCTTTTAATGCGAGGGCTTTCCCAATTCGGGCCGATTCTTCCGGCGAAGACGACCAGCTGACCGAAATCGCAAACAGATGGGTGATTGCTGCATTCGCCCATGCCCGCGCATAGCCGGGGTCCAGCTTGGTGGCGCGCAAGAAAATCTCTCGGGCCTCCAGGTTCGTTTCCTGCGAGAATTTCAGGAATTTCTGCTGGCCCCGCAGGAACATGTCATAGGCTTCAGGGGTGGTTTCGCGCCGCCGGTCAAGCTGTTCGCGCTCTCGCTGGGTGACTTCGATCTTCAGGGCCGTGACTATTTTTTCCACCACCTCGTCCTGGAGCGCGAAGACATCGGTCAGTTCACGGTCGAAGCGCTCGGCCCAAAGATGGTGTCCGCTTTGGGCCTCAATCAGTTTCGCGTTGACGCGAATCCGTCCGGCGGCCCGACGCATGCTGCCTTCCAGCAGATAGCGAACCCCCAGCTCCTCGCCGATCTGCTGGGGCGAGACAGGCCTGTCCTTGTACTTGAAGGTCGAATTTCGGGCGATGACCAGCAGGCCGGACAGTTGGGACAGATCGGTAATCAAATCCTCCGTCACGCCGTCCGCGAAATAGTCCTGATCGGGGTCGCCGCTGAGGTTTTTGAACGGTAAAACGGCGATCGATATGCCTTCCTGGGTTGGCGTAGCGGAATGCTGTTCCCAAAAAAACCAGCCTGTCATTGCCGTTGACGCCAGTAGAAAGACGGCGGCAATGGCCCCGACGGCCCAACGATACAAGCGCCGCTGTTGTGTAGGATGCCTGGCAGGGCTTGCAGGAGTCGGCGCCGCCCCGGGGACGGATGCCTGTTGCGGCGGGGCCGGGGCGCGGTCCGGGCCGCCCGCCGTGTTATTCCGGGCTTCCTTCGCAAGCAGCGCGGTTTCCTCGTCCGGTTCGACGCCGAGTTCACGCATCAGGATTTCACGGCAGGCTTCGAATTGCTTCAACGCCAAGGCCCGCTCGCCCTGCTGCAGATGGATGCGC
>JAOUMF010000115.1 GCA_029881615.1 Alphaproteobacteria bacterium
CGTTTTCAATCCGGCAACCGGCGAGGTGGAGTCCAAGGTGCCTCTCGCCAATGCAAGTGACGTGGATCAGGCTGTCCAGTCCGGCATGGCGGCCTTCAAGGTCTGGTCGCAGATGTCGGCGCCGCGCCGCAGCCAGGTCATGTTCAAGTTCCGCGAACTGTTGATCGATAGCATGGACGAACTGGCGGCGATCGTCGGCAAGGAACATGGCAAGACCATCGCCGACGCCAAGGGCTCTATTCAGCGCGGCATCGACGTCACCGAATTCGCCTGTGGCATCCCGCATCTGTTCAAGGGCGAGTTCTCGTCCAATGTCGGCGGCGGCATCGATACTTTCTCCCAGCGTGAGGCGCTGGGCGTGGTCGGCGGCATAACGCCGTTCAACTTCCCGGTCATGGTGCCGTTGTGGATGGGCGTGATGGCGATTGCCTGCGGCAACAGCTATATCAACAAGCCGTCCGAGCGCGACCCCTCGGCGGCGTTGTTCCTGGGCGAGCTATGGAAAAAGGCCGGCTTGCCGGACGGCGTGTGGAACGTGGTCAACGGCGACAAGGAAGCCGTCGATGCGCTGTTGCAGCATCCTGACGTGCCGGCGATCAGCTTCGTTGGCTCCACCACCGTCGGTGAATATATCTATCACGAAGGCACCAAGCAGAATAAGCGCGTGCAGGTCTTCGGCGGCGCCAAGAACCACATGATCATCATGCCGGACGCCGATCTGGACCAGGCGGCGGACGCACTGATCGGCTCGGCCTATGGTTCGGCCGGTCAGCGCTGTATGGCGATTTCGGTTGCCGTTCCGGTCGGCGAGGGCACGGCGGACGCGTTGATTGCGAAGCTGACCCCGCGCGTTCAGGCCCTGCGTTACGGTCCCTGGAACGATCCGGAGGCCGATATGGGCCCGGTGATCACCGCCCAGGCCAAGGAGCGCATCGAGGATTATATCGCGCAGGGTGTCGCGGCCGGTGCCGAACTGGTCGTCGATGGCCGCGGGGCTTCTCTGCAGGGTTATGAGGGCGGCAATTTCTGCGGCGGCTCGCTGTTCGATCATGCCACCACCGAAATGTCGATCTACCAGGACGAAATCTTCGGCCCGGTGCTGACCACGGTGCGCGCCAACGATTTTGATCAGGCGGTCAAGATGGTCAACGACCACGAGTTCGGTAACGGCGTGGCGATCTTCACCCGTGACGGGGACGCCGCGCGCACCTTCGCCAATCAGGTGGATGTGGGCATGATTGGCATCAACGTGCCGATCCCGGTGCCGCTGGCCTTCCACAATTTCGGCGGTTCCAAGCGTTCGAAGTTCGGCGACACCCAGATGCACGGCCCGGAATCGGTTCGTTTCTTCACCAAGATGAAGACGATTTCCGCCCGCTGGCCCAGCGGCATTCGCGAGGGTGCGCTGTTCTCGATGCCGACCGCCGGCAGCTGACCCGGCCTTCATGACAAAACAAAGGGCGCTCCCACGGGGGCGCCCTTTTTCGTTCGAAGGCAAAGTGAAACCAAATAGAAATTATTTCATTCGGGCAGGCTGGAAACACTTGCGCCGACAAGCCAGCCTGCTAGGCTACGAATGACAAAACCAATTAAAAACGTGTTTCTCAGGGAGAATCGACATGATCCACGCATTTTTCAGGCGCGGCTTTTATGCCTTGGCCGCGCTTTTCGCTATTGTTCTGTTTGTCGCGCCGGTTTCGGCCGCCGAGGATTGCCCGCGCGGCGACCTTGACGAGCGTTTCTGTGACCGCGACGGCGATCTGACCGCCGACACGCCGACCGATCCGGCCCAGCAGATCGACCCGGACACGATTATCTTTGCCTATACGCCGGTTGAAGACCCGGCGGTTTACAAGACTGCCTGGTCGGATTTCCTGACCCATATGGAAAAGGTCACCGGCAAAAAGGTAGTGTTCTTCCCGGTGCAGTCGAACGCGGCCCAGATCGAGGCGATGCGTTCCGGCCGTCTGCATGTGGCGGGCTTCAACACCGGTTCGAACCCGCTGGCGGTGAATTGCGCCGGCTTCCGTTCCTTCACCATCATGGCGCAGGAAAGTGGTGCTTTTGGCTACGAGATGGAAATCATCACCTATCCGGGCAGCGGCATCGAAAAGGTCGAGGACATTAAGGGCAAGACCCTGGCTTTCACCTCGCCGACTTCCAATTCGGGCTTCAAGGCGCCGTCGGCCATCCTGAAATCCGAATTCGGCATGGTGGCCGATACGGACTTTACGCCGGCTTTCTCGGGCAAGCATGACAATTCGATCCTGGGCGTCGCGAACAAGGATTATCCGGCCGCCTCGATCGCCAACTCGGTAAAACAGCGCATGCTGGCGCGCGGTGTCATTACCGAAGATCAGGTGAAGGTGATCTATACTTCGCAGACCTTCCCGACCACCGGATTCGGCATGGTGTATAACCTGAAGCCGGAACTGCAGGAGAAAATCAAGGAAGCCTTCTTCAGCTTCAAATGGGACAAGCCGGACGGCACCCCGACCAGCCTGAAGGTCGAATTCTCCAAGTCCAAGCCCCCGGAAGGCCAGTTCCTGCCGATCACCTACAAATCCCATTGGGACGTGATCCGCAAGATCGACAAGGCCAACGGCGTTTCCTACGCGTGTAAGTAAACGGGAATGCTGCGTCTTGAAGGACTGACGAAGCGTTATCCAACCGGTGACGAGGCCCTCAAGGGGGTTGATCTGGAGGTGCCGAAGGGCCAGGTTCTGGCCCTTATCGGCCCCTCCGGCGCCGGGAAGAGCACGCTGATTCGTTGTATCAACCGGCTGGTCGAACCGACCGGCGGGCGGGCCACTCTCGATGGCATGAATATTACCGCGTTGGGGGTAGGTGGTTTGCGTCAGGCCCGCCGGCGGATGGGCATGATCTTCCAGGAATATGCCCTGGTTGAGCGGCTGACGGTGATGGAAAATGTGTTGTCGGGCCGGCTCGGCTATGTAGGCTTCTGGCGAAGCTGGTTCCGCAAATTTCCGCAATCGGACGTCGACGAAGCCTTTCGCCTGCTCGATCGGGTCGGTCTTGCGGAAATGTGCGACAAGCGGGCCGACGAACTGTCGGGCGGCCAGCGCCAGCGCGTGGGCATCGCCCGGGCGCTGATTCAGGACCCGGCCCTGCTGCTGGTCGACGAGCCGACGGCCAGCCTCGATCCCAAGACCTCGCGCCAGATCATGCGTTTGATTTGCGAGCTGTGCGAAGAGCGGGGGTTGGCCGCCATCATCAATATCCATGACGTGCTGCTGGCGCAGATGTTCGTGCCGCGTATCGTCGGCCTGCGCCTCGGCGAGGTCGTCTATGACGGTCCGTCCGATGGGTTGAGCCCGGACGTGCTGACGGAAATCTACGGCGAGGAAGACTGGGAAGCCACCATCAAGAAAGATCCGGACGGGGATGACGGCGTCGACGGTGTCGAGATCGACAGGGAACGCCTGGAAGGGTTGATCTAGAGCCATGGCGGAAGTTTCAGTAAGAGCCCCGGGTCGCCGTTGGAGTAAACCGCCTTTTATCAAGAGCCCCGGCCTGCGCTGGGGGCTGTATATTGGCGCCACTATCTATTTCGTCCTGGCGTCGTACTCGATACTTGTCGATGTCGACTGGCAACGCGTCTATGAAGGATTGCCCAGGGGGGCGAAATTCCTGGGTGGATTTTTCCCGCCATTTCCCTTTGCCAATATCATCGAGACCGGCGGGTTTGAGGAGTTGGCGGCGCAGCGGCTGATCGACATTGGTGATGGGCTGATCGAAAGCCTGACCATGACGGTGACTTCCACCGCCATCGGCATCCTTATCTCGGTACCGATCGGGCTGGGCGCGGCGCGCAATATCGCCCCGGCGCCGGTCTATCTGTTCTGCCGTGGAATCATCGCTGTCTCGCGCAGCTTTCAGGAAGTCATCATCGCCATCTTCTGTGTAGCCATGTTCGGCTTCGGGCCGTTCGCCGGCATGGTGACCCTGTCTTTCGCGACCATCGGTTTTCTTTCGAAATTGCTGGCGGAGGATATCGAATCCATGGATCCCGGCCAGGCAGAGGCGATCCGCGCGACCGGTTCACGCTGGCCGCAATGGATCAATTACGGGGTTCAGCCGCAGGTCATGCCCCGGTTGATAGGCCTCTCGCTCTATCGGCTGGATATCAATTTTCGGGAATCTTCGGTGGTCGGCATCGTTGGCGCCGGTGGTATCGGGTCGACCTTGCTCACCGCCTTCGACCGTTATGAGTACTCCACCGCCGCGACCATTCTGCTGATCATCATCGGCATTGTCTTTTTCGCCGAATACAGTGCCGGCAAGATTCGCGCGAGGTTGCAGTAATGCCGGTACGGGTGGAAGCAGACATCAAGGTCTGGCAACGGCGGGACCGCAACAAGCAACTGGCGATCTGGGGGGGCTGGTTTGCCGGCGTCCTTCTGTTCGCCTACTGCTGGCAGATCATTTCGGTCAACACGACATGGTTTTTCGTATGGGATTCGCCGCGTATCGCCGCCGACATAGGCTCGCGCATGGTGCCGCCGCGCTGGGAATACATATATAAAATCTGGGATCCACTGTGGGATACGATCAATATCGCCACCCTGGGAACCATGCTTGCGCTGTTCATGGCGGTGCCGGTGGCTTTCCTGGCGGCGCGTAATACCACGCCACACGCTTATTTGATCCGGCCGGTGGCGTTGTTCATCATCGTTTCCTCGCGTTCCATCAATTCGTTGATCTGGGCGCTGCTGCTGGTCTCGATCATCGGACCCGGCGTGTTCGCCGGCACCATTGCCATCGCGCTACGTTCCGTTGGCTTCTGCTCCAAGCTGCTCTATGAAGCGATCGAAGAGATCGACCATAGCCAGGTCGAGGCGATCGAAGCGACGGGCGCCTCGCGCTGGCAGATCATGGCCTTTGGAATCGTACCCCAGATCATGCCGGCCCTTGCCGGGATATCGGTGTTCCGCTGGGATATCAATATCCGCGAATCGACCGTGCTGGGGCTGGTCGGCGCCGGTGGAATTGGCCTGCAACTCAGTTCGTCGCTGAATATTCTCGCCTGGCCGCAGGTCACCCTGATCCTGATCGCCATTCTGATCACCGTGGTGGTCAGCGAGTGGGTCTCGGCCAAGGTCCGCCACGCGATTATCTAGACTGACCGGGTTTGGGGCCAAAATAAAAGGCGGCGGTTTGACCCGCCGCCTTTTAATATCAATCCAAAAATAAAGAGAGTTACCGGATGCTCTTGGCAAGCTGGCTCTGCGAAAAATGCAGCGTCTCGATATTTGCCGGCCGGTAGTAGGTTTTGGGGACCGGGCGGCGATCCTGTTTGTTTGTGAATACCGTAAAGAGGTTCATGCTGTGCTCTCGTTTCTAAAATAGGGGGGCGGCCATAAATTCCGCCGGCCTGCAAACTGCAAACGCCGTCAGGCGAGCATCATGCGACCTTATATAAATTAGAAATCGATAATGTTGCAGTGCAAAAAATGTATGGCTGCCATCGGGGCGGCACATGGCATGTCACGCATTACTTGATCGCGGCCAGAATCCGGTCGGGATAATCGGTGATGATCGATTCCACGCCCCAGGACAGCAATTCGCGGGCGCGGGCCGGGTCGTTAACGGTATAGGCCAGGGGACGGTAGCCGGCCTCGCGGATGGCCCGCGTGCGCGCCTCGGTAAAGCGCCGGTCCAGCACATGGAAGGTGGCGCATTTCAATTCGTCCATTCTCGCCGCCCAGTCCTTGATGAATTTCAAGGTCAGGAAGCCGCGGGGAATTTGCGGCGCGGCCTGGCCCGCCGCGGCCAGAGAGTCGGTCGAAAAGCTGGAAATCAGTATGGGCGCCGGGCCACCGAACCAGCGCCCGGCCAGCGCTCGCGCAACCGCCGCCCCGGTTTCCGCCTCGCGGCCGGGGCAGGCCTTGACCTCGACATTGGCGCCGATGCCCTTGGCGGCAAGATAGTCCATGGCTTCGGCCAGGGTGGGAACGGGTTCGCCGGTGAAGTCCGCCGAGAACCAGCGCCCGGCATCCAGTTTGCGAATGTCTGAAAGCGTCATGCCGGCGACCGCACCCTTGCCGTTCGAGGTGCGGTTTACCGTATCGTCGTGGATCAGGACCAGTTCGTTGTCGGCCGTCAGTTTGACATCGAACTCGACCCAGCGTGCACCCAGATCGACGGCTTTCTTCAGCCCGGCCATGGTGTTTTCAGGCGCGTGGCCCTTGGCGCCGCGGTGGCCGGTAACGGGGGGGAGAGCTGGTGGTGCGGGGGTGGTCATGTTGGTTGTTCTCTATACCGTTCGCCGGGCATCGGTGCGTTCGAAAACGCCCTTGCTTATGTGCATGTGGGTCAGGGTGCGTTCGTCATGCTGCATGCGCCAGGACAGCATCTTCTGGGCGTAACGCAGCACCAGCGGTGCATAATCCGGGTCTTCCGCCCTGTTCACCAACTGGTCCGGGTCGTGTTCCAGATCGAAAAACAGCGGCGGTTGGGCAGCGAAATGGACGTATTTGTATTTTTTGTCGCGGATCACCGACAGATGGCATTCGTCACTGACCAACCCCATCGCCTGTTCGCCCGTCTGGTTGATCAGGTCGCGGAAATCATATTCCCAGTGAACGGCATCGCGCCATCCGGCCGGGGTCTCGCCGGCCAGCCAGGGCGCAAGCGAATGGCCATCGCACTGGCGTGGCGTCGGTTGCCCGATCCAGCTCAGGATCGTCGGCATCACGTCGATGGTCTCGGTGAATGCCTCCACCTTGCGGCCGTGGCCGTTGGTCTGGCGCGGGTCACGCAGGATCAGGGGGATGTGGAAGGACTCGTCGAAATAGTTTTCCTTGCCCAGC
>JAOUMF010000116.1 GCA_029881615.1 Alphaproteobacteria bacterium
TGAAGGCCGCCGAGGGGATCACCAGCATTGAAGAAGTGCTGCGCGTGACCTGGGGCGGGTAGCTAGTGATATGACGAGTTTCCGATACAAGGCGGTAAGCGCCGGGGGCGAGACGGTCGAAGGGGCGATGGAGGCTCCCGACCGGTCTGCTGTCGTCGAAATACTGCGCAGCCAGGGCCATTTCCCCCTGAAGGTCGAGGAGGGGCGGGCGAACAGCGAAAGCATTCTGCATCGCGATTTGTTCGGCGGCAGCGGCGGCAGAGTGGCCCAGCGCGACATTGCCATCGCGACCCGCGAACTGGCGACCCTGCTGAAGGCGGGGCTGCCGCTCGACCGGGCGCTGCGGGTGCTGATCGACGTGGCCGACGTGGCGGCGGTGCGGGCCATGCATTCGCGCATTCTCGAAAGGGTGCAAGGCGGGGGCTCGCTGGCCGATGCCATCGACGACGAGGGCAGCTCCTTTCCGTCTTTCTATGCGGGCATGGTGCGCGCGGGCGAGGCTGGGGGCTCATTGCAGAACGTGCTGGTCCGGCTGGCCGATTTCATGGAACGGATCCAGGCGCTGCGCGAGAGCGTCCGCTCGGCGCTGATCTACCCGGCCATTCTGATGACCATGGCGACGATTACGGTGATCGTGATGTTCGGTCTGGTGCTGCCCCAGTTTCGGCCGATGTTCGAGGAGATGGGCGATGCCTTGCCGCTGCTGACCCGCATATTTCTGATTGTCGGCGATGCCGTTCAGGAATGGTGGTGGGCGGGCGCGCTGGTCCTTGTCCTGGCCGTGCTTCTGTTTCGGCGTGCTCTGCGCGGTTCGGCCTTTCGGCTGCGCTGGGATACCTGGAAGCTGGGGATTCCGCTGGCCGGCGACCTGCTGCGGAAAATCGAAACCGCGCGGTTCGCCCATACAATGTCGATGCTGTTGCAAGGCGGTCAGCCGTTGCTCGACTCCCTGGGGATCGTTCGCAATGTGGTCGGCAACAGCGCCCTCGCCCAGGCGCTGGCCGGGATAACGGAACGGCTGCGCCAGGGACAGGGGCTTGCGACGCCGCTGGCCGAATGCGGGCTTTTTCCTTCGCTGGCTGTTCACCTGATCCGGGTCGGCGAGGAGGGCGGACAGCTTGAAGCCATGCTTGAACAAATCGCCATTACCTATGACCGGGAGGTTCAGGATGCGACCAAGCGCCTGATGGCGCTGCTCGTGCCCCTGCTGACCATCGGTCTGGGTGGTGTCATCGCAATCATTATCGCATCAGTCCTAGGAGCATTTCTCAGTGTCAATGAAATCGTTTATTGAATATTCGCGGGCCCTGACGCGGAAATATCTGTGCAAGGGGCCCGGTCGTCCTTGCGGCAGCCGTGGCTTCACATTGATGGAGTTGCTTGTGGTGATGGCCATTCTGGCGCTGATGGCTGTCATCGCGGTGCCGTTGTACCTCAACCACCTTTCCAATTCGCGTATCCAGACGGCGAAAATACAGGTCGAACAGTTGGGGACCATCCTGGATATGTACCGGCTGGACGTCGGCGGCTATCCGACCACCTCGGACGGGCTGGAATCCCTGCTGACGGCGCCGGCGGGCGTTGACCGCTGGAACGGGCCGTATCTCAGGAAACGTGAATCGCTGACCGATCCATGGGGCAAGCCATATGAATATCGGTCGCCGGGCGACCACGGCGCCTATGATCTCTGGTCGACCGGCAGCGACAAGGCCGAAGGCGGCGAGGACGAAGCCGCCGATATCACGAGCTGGTAGGCAAGTCCGATGTCGCGCGGCTACACATTGATGGAAGTGCTGGTGACGCTGACCATCATTGGCATGGTGCTGGCCGCTATCCCGCTGGTGGCGGGTGGGCCGAGGCCGGGCGCACAGGCGCGCGCGGCGGCGATCGAGCTTGCATCCGCGCTGCGGCAGACCCGAAGCGGGGCCATCGCCGGTTTTCATGACGAGGTCTTTTATCTCGATACGGAACGCCGGGTTTACCGGGTGGGCGGCGGGGGAAGCGAAAAAGCGCTGCCCGAGGATCTGACCCTTTCGCTCTATACCGCCCGCTCCGAACTCGCGGGCGAGAATGCCGGGCGCATCCGGTTTTTCCCTGACGGTAGCGCCACGGGCGGGCGGGTAACCCTGGCCGCCGGCGCACACCGGTATGTGGTCGCGGTCGACTGGCTGACCGGCATGGTCGAGGTGGAGCGGTGATATGAGGGCGTTCTCACGGGCCAGCCGCGGTTTCACCCTGATCGAGGTTCTGGTCGCCTTCGTGATTCTCGCGTTTTCCCTGGGGGCGTTGTTCAAGGTGTTTTCCGGATCGCTGCAAACGGTACGCCATGGCGAGGATTACGCCCACGCCGTTGCGCTGGCGCGCGGACAATTGGCCGGGCTCGACACGGACGGCATCGAAGGGCGGGGCATTGAAACCGGCGAGACCGAAGACGGATACCGTTGGCAAATCGAATTTGCGCCGATGCCGGATGTAATGCCGCAAGGTGGTGTCGCGAAGTTCGAACCGCTGGCGGTGAGCGTGACCGTTTCCTGGGGCGCGCTGAACAACCGGTCGCTGACGCTGTCGACCGTAAGGCTGGCGCCCCGATGATGACGTGCCGCCGCGACGGGAAATTTCGAGGTTCGCCGGGCTTTACGCTGCTGGAACTGCTGGTGGCGCTACTGTTGCTGGGACTGATATCGACCCTGGCGCTGGGCGGGGTTCGGCTGGGCGCGCGAACCTGGGAGACCGTTTCGGAAAAGGCAGGTGATAACGGCAGGACACAGATGATCCGGGCCTTCTTGAGGCGTGAGCTGGCGCAGGCGGCGCCGGTTTTTGTGCCCGATTCGGGGGGCGCGGACGTGCTGGCTTACGACGGCCGGCGAGACTCGCTGCTGTTCGTGGCGCCGCTGCCGTCGCATTTCGGGCTTGGCGGATTTCAACGGCTCGAACTGGCCATAATCGATGATGCGCAAGACATCGATGCCGGGAAGCAGCTGGTCCTGAGGCGCCGGTTGTTTCATCGTAAGGATGTGCTGGACAAGTCGGAGGAAGATGACGAACTTCATGTCCTGCTTGAGGGCATCGATGCGGCGGAATTTGTCTATCGTGAAAGCGGAACGGACGGGGGTGCATGGTCGTCCGACTGGCGAGGCCGCGACAGTTTGCCGGCCATGGTGAAGTTGCGTGTTACCTTCAAGGGCGAACGCAGAGCCGTTTGGCCCGACTTGCTGATTGCCGGGCGGATCACCACGCCGGCGGGCTGCCTGCCCGGGGAAACGAGCAGAGCATGCCGGGGACGATGAAAAAGACTGGTTGGCGGGGTGGCCGTGGAGCATGCTATCCTTGGCCAAGAAGGGAAGTGTTGGCGTAATGCAGACGGCGATAATGCAAGCAGGGGGCGCGATCTCCCGGTTTCTGGCCTGGTGGCTGGGCGAACTCGGTGCAATGGCCCCGAGCGCGTTGCGTCGCGCTTTCGCCGCCGAGCATGGAGTCGTCGGGTTCGGCATCGCCGGGGATGAACTGGTCATCGGCCAGGCGTCCGATGGAGAGATGACCGAGATCGCGCGACTGAATATGAGCCAGCCCGCCGATGTGCTGCGCGCGGATATTGCCGGGCTGATGCGCAAACATGCGCCTCGGGGAACGGACATTGTTCTTCTGCTGAGCGCGGAACAGGCGCTGCACAAGGTTCTCGATCTGCCGATGGCGGCAGAAGAAGGAATGCGCGACCTGCTTTATTTCGAGCTCGATCGCCAGACTCCTTATCGCCCGGACCAGGTTCGCTACGATTTCCGGATTGCCGGGCGCGATACCGGTGCCGGCCGCATGAAGGTGGAGTTGCTGGTCGCCCCGGTGGAAGCCGTGGACCGGCTGATGGGGCAGGCCAGGGAATGGGGGCTGGAGCTTTCGACCGTTACCGTGTCGGGCCTTGACGATCCGGCCGATCCGGCATTCGATCTTTCCGGCGGAAAGCGGGCGGCACCTTCGCGCGGCGGTCGGTTGATCCTGGCCATGTTGGCGCTGATGGCGTTGGGACTTACGGCCGCCGCGGTATGGACACCGCTCGAGGCGCAGAGGTTGGCCGCGCTGGAAGCCGAATCGGCACTGGCGCAGGCGCGTACCGCCGCCGCCGCCGCCGCGAATCTGCGCGACGAACTGGATAGCAGGGCGAAAGCCGGCAGCTTCCTGGTGCGGCGCAAGAACGAGACCACGATGATGACCGCGGTGCTGGCCGACCTGACCCGCCTGCTGCCCGACGATACCTGGCTATTCGAACTGCATGTGAAAGGGCCGGTGGTTCGCGCCCGCGGCTATGCGCCCGCGGCCTCGACGGTACTGGAGTTGATAGAGCGCGGTCCGGCATTCCATAAGGCACGCTTCACGTCGCCGGTGACCCGCGTACCGGGCATCGATGCGGAACGCTTCGATCTGACTTTCGAACTTGCCGCCGCGCGGGGGAACGCACCATGAGCCGCCCGTTGCCCCCGCTTGTCAGCCGACTGCTGGCGCTGCTTATTCTCGCCGGGATCTGCGGGCTTGCCTGGCTTGGCGCGGTGCAACCGCTGCTCGGTCTTTTCACCGACTATCGCGATAGCGTGGTTCTGGCCGAAGAGCAGTTGCCCCGCCTGCGCCGCCTTGCGGCCATGGCACCGTCGTTGAAGGCGGAACTGGCGCGAATCGAACGCGATCCCAGCGCCCGGACCCGGCAACTTTCGGGCGGCAGCGATGCCTTGGCCGCCGCCGATCTTCAGAACCGCCTGGGCAGGATTTCCGCCGCCAACGGCATTGTTCTGCGCAGTACCCAGATATTGCCGGCGGAGGAAGAGGAAGGCTTTCGCCGCATCGGCGTGCGAGTGGCGCTGGAGGGCGGCGTGGGGGCCTTGCTGAAGATACTCCATGGCCTGGAGACCGCGCCGACAATGCTGTTTATCGATAATCTTGAAATTCGCGCGCGCAGCGGTGGCCGGGTACGCCGTAATCCCAATGCCGCGGTAGCCGAGACAGAAGAAATTTTGCTGATTCGGTTCGATCTGGCCGGTTATATCGTGGGGACAAAGCCATGACCGCCCACCGCCCCACGCAATGGCGCGTCATTGTCGCCCTGTTGCTGCTGGTTTGCATTCTGGCGGGCGGGGTGCTGGCGGTGCAGCGGGCCTGGCCGGATCTGATAGTCGTTCGCCTGGCCGGGGGAGAGGATATCGACGGCGCCGCGCAGTTGCAGTCCAGTCCCGTTACCGCCGTCGGTCAGAATAATGCGCCGCCACCGCCGGAGAGCCGATTCGAGGTGATTGCATTGCGGCCGTTATTTACCGCCGGCAGGCGTCCCGCCGACCAGCCGGAAAGTCCTGTGGCCGCGAAGAATGTTGGCGTTCCTACCGGGCTGATGGTTACCGGCGTGGTTCTGGCCGGCGCTGACAGTGTCGCGATTATCGAGCCCGAGCGCCCTGGGGCCCAGGCCAAGCCGGCCCTGGTGGTCGGAGTCGGTGACGATGTCGCGGGCTGGACGGTCGAGACGATAGAGGCCGGGCGGATCATTCTGGTGCGTGAAGGCGAGCGTCACGAATTGCCGCTGGTCGAAGACGACGATCCCCGCCGTGCCGGTAAGCGTCCGCGGTCGCCCGCCCAGAATCCGGTTCGTCCGGCTACCGGGCAGGTGCGCGTGGCGCCGCAGCCTGGGCAGGTTCCGATACCGCAAACTCCGGTGCAGCAACCCGGGCAGGCCCGGCCATTGATTGTTCCGCCGGCACAGTAGAATCGGCCCTGTCTGTCCCGCCGGATCGCGGATTTCCGTCATGGAAGCCGCGGGAACGTGACGGCAGCTTAACCGCCAATTAAGTCATGGCGGGCTATATCACGTTATTCCATCTGTAATCGATACGGGCAAAGGCCGCGCCATATGTTCCCGGACAAGGACCGTCAGAACGAACCGCCACCAGCCCTGGGCTGGCCGCTCCTGGAGGGGCGCGCGCTTTTGTGGGTGTATGCGGGGCTGATGCTGGCGTCGCTGGCGCCGCTGTTCCTGGTTGATGTGGTGCCGCTGGCGAACATGCCCAATCACATGGCGCGTATCCGTATTCTGGCGGAGATTGGGCAGGATCCCGCGCTGGCGTCCCTTTACCGTTTGAACTGGGGATTACAGCCCAATCTGGCGGTCGACCTGTTGCTGACGCCACTAGCCGGTTTTTTCGATCCGTTGGAACTGGGCCGCTGGTTTACCGCATTATGCATGGTAACGCTGGCCGGCGGGACGCTCTCTGCCTATCGCGCCATCAATGGACGGCTGGATTTGTGGCCCGCGGCGCTGTTCCTGTTCATTTATAATCATGTGCTGATCTGGGGCTTTCTGAATTTTCTGTTCGGGCTGGGGCTGGGACTGTTCGGCTTTGCCGCCTGGGTCGCCACGGCGGATCGCGCGGGCTGGCGGCGAACGCTGCTGTTTGCAGCCGGCGGGCTGGCGATGTTCTTCGTCCATCTGATGGCTCTGGGCATATACGGCCTCATGGTTGGCGCCTGGGAGGTTGGACGTTTGCGCGACCGTTGGCCGGACTGGAAAGGTCTGCTTCGCGATTGGTCATTGGGGGCGGCGCAGTTCTTGCCTGTTCTTGCGCTGTTTATTTCGGCTCTGCCACTGCGGGTGCGCGAATCGGACTGGATCTGGGGTAACCCGGTCATGCGAATTCGCGGAATCCTGTCGCCGTTGCTGACAAATTTCAGTCCGCTGGACGCGGTTTCGATTCTGTTCGTTCTGGGCGTTTTGCTGGTCGCCCTGTCAAAGCGCTGGCTTCGCCCGGGGCGGGGCATGATTTTGCCCGTTCTCATACTGCTTGTTTTC
>JAOUMF010000117.1 GCA_029881615.1 Alphaproteobacteria bacterium
GCGAAGTCACGGAAATTCGCCGTGCCAAAGGCCGCGTCGCGGGCGTCACGCTTTCCGACGGCACATCCATCGACGCGCCCGTGGTGGTCAATATCGCCGGGCCGCATTCGGCCAAGATCAACGCGATGGCGGGCGTCGAGCAGGGCATGCGCATCAAGACCAGAGCGCTGCGCCACGAGGTCGCCCATGTGCCCTCGCCGCGGGGCTTCGATTTCGAACATGACGGCATGGTGATCTCGGACAATGATGTCGGCACCTATTGCCGGCCGGAACTGGGCAATTACGTGTTGATCGGCAGCGAGGACCCGGAATGCGACGAGCGTGAATGGGTCGATCCGGACGATTTCGACCGCAGCTTCACCGAGCAGTGGCGGGTCATGGTTATGCGCCTGGCACAGCGCTATCCCGACCTGGGCATTCCCAACCAGACCAAGGGCGTGGTCGAGCTTTACGACGTGTCGGACGACTGGATCCCGATCTATGACAAGTCGGATCTGCCGGGCTTCTACATGGGCGTCGGCACCAGCGGCAACCAGTTCAAGAACGCGCCCATCGCCGGCGAGATGATGGCCGACCTGATCGAGGCCTGCGAGGCCGGCCGCGACCATGACAAGGACCCGGTGACGTTCCGCCTGAAGCATATCGGTCGCGAGGTTTCCCTCGGCTTCTATTCGCGGCTACGCGAGGTCAACCCGGACAGCAGTTTTTCGGTATTGGGGTGAGGAAGATCACGCCGCAAGGCGTTGGGCAGGGAGCAAGCCAATGAAGACCCATGTGCAGGTGGCCGTTATCGGCGGTGGCGTGGTCGGGTGCAGCGTGCTGTATCACCTTACCAAGCTGGGCTGGAAGGACGTGGTTCTGATCGAACGGTCGGAACTGACGGCGGGATCCACCTGGCACGCGGCTGGCGGGTTCCATACGCTGAACGCCGACACCAACATGGCCGCGCTGCAGGGCTACACCATTCGTCTCTATAAGGAGCTGGAGGAGATTTCCGGCCAGTCCTGCGGGCTGCATCATGTGGGCGGGCTGACCATCGCCAGCGCGCCGGAACGCCTGGATTTTCTGAAGGCCGCCCGCGCCATGCACCGGCATATGGGGCTGGACACGGAAATTCTGGGACTGGACGAGATCAGGAAGCTCTGCCCGGTGATCGATACCGATGGCATCCTCGGCGCGCTTTACGATCCGCTGGACGGTCATCTGGACCCGGCCGGCACAACACACGCCTATGCCAAGGCCGCGCGCCTGCAGGGCGCCGAGATATACCAGCATAACAAGGTTGAGGAGTTGCTTCCCCATCCCGACGGTAGCTGGGACGTGGTCACCGAACAGGGCACCATCCGGGCCGAGCATGTGGTCAATGCCGGCGGCTTGTGGGCGCGCGAGGTCGGCGCGATGGCCGGGGTCTGGCTGCCGCTACAGGCGATGGAGCATCAGTATCTGATCAGCGCCGATATTCCGATTGTATTCGAGCGCGAGACCGAACTGCCCCATGTCATGGATCCGGGGGGCGGCACCTATTTCCGCCAGGAGGGCCGAGGCCTCGTCATCGGCATTTACGAGCAGGACTGCGACCCGTGGAAGGTCGAGGGAACGCCCTGGGATTTCGGGCTGGAACTGTTGCCCGACAATCTCGACCGTATCTCGGATTCGCTGGAGGCGGCCTATCGCCGCTACCCCTGCCTTGAAACCGCCGGCATCAAGAAGGTGATCAACGGCCCCTTTACCTTCGCGCCCGACGGCAACCCGCTGGTTGGCCCGGTGCCGGGACTGAAGAACTACTGGTCGGCCTGCGCTGTGATGGCGGGGTTCAGTCAGGGCGGCGGGGTCGGGCTGACGCTGGCCGAATGGATGATCGAGGGCGAGCCGACGCGCGATGTCTTTGCGATGGATGTGGCGCGCTTCGGCGACTGGTGCGACAAGCCCTATACGGTGGCCAAGGTGCGCGAGAACTACCAGCGCCGCTTCGCCATCACCTATCCCAACGAGGAACTGCCGGCGGCCCGCCCGCTGAACAGGACGCCGGCCTACGATATCTGGGACAAGCAGAACGCCGTGTTCGGCGCGGCTTATGGCATGGAACATGTGAATTATTTCGCCAGGGAGGGTGCGGAACGCTTTGAGACTCCGTCCTTCCGCCGTTCCAACGCCTTCGAATCGGTGGGCGAGGAATGCCGCGCGGTGCGCACCGCGGTCGGCATCAACGAGATCCATAATTTCGGCAAATACGCGGTCACCGGACCGGGGGCGGAGGCCTGGCTCGATCATGTCATGGCCGGCCGCATGCCCAGGGAAGGGCGGATATCGCTGACTCCCATGCTGGCGGAAAGCGGACGTCTGATTGGCGATTTCACGGTCATGCGGCTGGGGCCGGAGGATTTCCAACTCACCGCGTCCTTCGGCGCGCAGGCCTATCATATGCGCTGGTTCCAGGACCATCTGACGGGCGACGGGGTGAGTTTGCGTAACGTCTCGCTGGACCGTATCGGTTTCCAGATCGCCGGGCCGAACGCGCGCGACCTGTTGGCCCGGGTGACCGACGCCGACGTTTCCAACGAGTCCTTCCCCTTCCTGTCGGTGCGCGCGATGAAGGTGGGCGGCATCGACGCCGTGGTGGCGCGGGTCAGCTATACCGGCGATCTGGGCTATGAAATCTACGTGGCCGCCGACAAACAGGTGGCGCTGTATGAGGCGCTTGCTCCGGCGGGCGCTGATCTGGGCCTGCGCCCCTTCGGGATGCGCGCGATGATGAGCCTGCGGCTGGAAAAGAATTTCGGCTCGTGGATGCGCGAATACAAACCCGACTACACACCGATGGAAACCGGCATGGACCGGTTCGTCAGTTACACGAAGACGGATTTCATCGGCCGCGCGGCCGCGCTTAGGGAAAGGGACAACCCGCCCAAACGCCGTCTCTGCAGCTTCATCGTCGATGCCGCGGATGCCGATGTGGTGGCCTGGGAGCCGATCTGGAAGGACAGCGCGGTGGTCGGCTATGTCACCTCGGGCGGCTACGCGCACTATGCCGGGAAGTCGGTCGCGCTCGGTTTCGCACCGGTGGAGACGATCGAAGATGGCGCGGAATTCGAAATAGAAATCCTCGGCGAGTTGCGCAAGGCAACGCTCTTCACCGAACCCCTGTTCGACCCCAGGGCCGAACGAATGCGCGGTTAGGGCGGCGCCTTTTTACCGCACTGACATTACCGGGCAGGGCGCCAGCTGCGTCACCTTGTGTGACACGCTGCCGAGCACGAGTCCCTTGAGGTCCGAGAAGCCGCGGGTTCCCATGACGATCAGGTCGGCGCCTTCGACCTCGGTCTTCTTAAGGATGCGCTGGGCCGCGTCGCCGTCCTCGATCATCGAGCGGATGTTCTTTGCCCCCTGTTTCTTGGCGGCGCTGGTGGCCGCGCGCAGGATCAACTCGGCGGCGGCAATCAAGACTTCTTCTTCCGTGTCGCCGCCATTCCCCGGCAGCATCGAGACAGGGAATCGCCCTTCGGGAATACTGGCCACCGCCTTGGAGAACGACCGGCCGGCGCCGATGCCTGCGCCTTCGATCTCGGCATAATGCTTCAGCCCCTCATCCAGATGGCCGCGCAGCAATATATGCAGCAGGATCAATTCGGCATCATATCTGGCGGCAAGATCTCCCGCGATCCGGGCCGCTTTTCCGGCATGGTCTGACCCATCCACGGGCACCAGAATCTTTTTGAACATGCTTGTCTCTCCGTTGTACGGGGTCGGGAAATTACATGGCCGATTCTAGGCAAAACCGCGAATCGGCCGCAATGACCTGCGTCAAGCGGTGCGCTATTCGGCGGCGTCACATTCGGCGATTATGTGCACTGCATGGGAATGTCTAACGCCTTCGGTATTGCGCTCACCGAAATGACCGCCGAAGGCGCTGACTTTGAAATCCTCGGTGATTGCCGCGCGGCGCCCCTGATCGCTGAACTGCTGCTTGATCCTTGGGTAGAGCCTATGCGGCGATAGGGCGCGCGCCTTCTTAACTTTTCAGTAGTGAAAGTTAAGAATACTGGGTTCCGGATAATAAATATCGGGCTTGGGAATAAGGGAGGGTGCTTGAATGCATCGCGCGAGGCCGGCATGGCTGTTTGCCGTATTATTGCTTTCCGCTTGCGCGACGGCGGAACCGCGTTCATCGAATGCTTATGCCAACTGGTTGGCGGAGAAACCGCGAACTGTGCGAATCGTGCTCGATGGGATCGCGGAAGCACCGTCCTATTCGGTCGAGTGGCGTAATGTGACCAAGGGCGTGATGGATGGGGCAAGCTTCGGCATAACGTTAAGTGCGCTGGCTGTTGGCGGCATGGATAAATCATGCGAATCCGGATGCGCTGATGCGAAGCTCGCGGTAATTGCCGCCGCCGCCGTTATCGGCGGCCTGCTAGGTGGAATCACCGCCCCGGTCAAAATCTTGCCGAGCCAACCGCTGGAAGATTTTGAAACGACTCGGCCCCTGGTGCCGGTCATGCAACAGACCAGAGAGGATATAATCCGCCGCGCGGCCGAATTGTTCGCGGCGAATCTGCGCAGTAAAGGCGGCCATGATGTTAGCGTCGTGGCGGCCGCCACGCCCTGGTATGAACCGGTGGACTCTGAAATCACGGTGGTTGCGTCATCGATTGGCCTTGTCGGGCCGGTGCCCCATATGCGCGGGCGAGCGAGCCTCCGCATCATGGTCGAGGTTCGCGCACGCTGGCCCGGTAATGTTCATAAGCAACGTTTCTATTACCGATCGGAAGTGCTTGATTTGTCCCAATGGGCCGACCGCGACGGCGAGGAGGCGGGGCAGGCGGCCAGGCTGGCTTTCTCGAACCTGGCTGGCCGGACCTTTACCGCGCTGGCCAAACCCTGAAGCCCCCCACCATGCCGGGGGGAAGCGTTGCGGATAAGAGAGTTGCAGCGAGCCTTGGTATTAACCGTCCGGTAGCATCTGGCTGCGATACTGGCGCAAAATTTCCAGGGACAGGGTAATCATGTGTATTTTCAGACATTTCTCGGCGCCGGTTGCGTGCCTTCTCGTGGCGGTGATGGTTTGGGTTTCGCTGCCCCATCGGGCGGCCTTTGCGGGGCTGGTGGGCACCGAGACGGTGCTGTCCGGCGAGGCCGGCGCGCTGGACGACCGCGCGCGCGTTCGCAATTTCATGCTGCGCCAGGATGTTCAGGCGAAGGTCGCGTCATATGGTGTCGATCCGGTGGAAGCCGTGGCCCGTATCGACGGTCTCAGCGACGCGGAAGTGATGGCGATGGCCGCCCGCATCGATAATTTGCCTGAGGGGCAAAGCGGCGGGATTTCCAACGGAGACGCCACAATCCTGGTAGTCGCCATATTGGTGGTCCTGGGCGCGATCATCATGGGTGTCGTGGGCCTGTTCACCGGCTGACCATCAGGCGTGGGGCGCGGGGCGCGACCGCTTCGCCTTACCGGCCCACATCGCCAATCAGTTTCGCCAGCCTTCGCATCACCGGGCTCTCACGCCGCTCCTCCAGGCAGACGATCAGTTCGGTGGCCTGCAGATCGGCGTCTTCGATGGTGGCGTGGGCTATGCGGGTGTCTTCGCCGAGTTCCGGTTCCTGGACCACGCCGAGGCCGAGGCCGGTGGCGACGGCCTCGCGGACGGCCTCGCGGCTGCCGATTTCCAGTACGATTTCCGGGCGCACGCCGGCTGCGGACAGCGCGGCCTCAAAAGTACGCCTCGTCGCCGAGCCCTTTTCGCGCAGGACCATCGGGCTACCCTGCAGTTCGGTGATGGAGACGCTCGGGCGGCCGGCCCAGTCATGGGTGGCGGGAATCATCAGCACGATGGGGTGGCGCATCGCGGCCAGTACGGCAAAGCGGTCGTCCATGCGGTATTCGCTCAGCAGGCCGAATTCCGCCTCGTAATTCAGCAGGGATCGCACCACGGCGGCGGAATTGCCGACCGATACCACGATCTCCAGCCCGGGCAGTTCCTCGCGGATGCCGCGGATCAGGGGCATCAGGTGGAAGGGGCCGTCGGCGGCGATGGAGATGCGCCCCTGCGACAGCCCGCCCTCGGCCAGCAGGAATTCGCGGGTTTCGCGCTCCAGGCTGAAATAGCGCTGGGTCAGCGTGAACAACTCCTCTCCGGCGCGGGTCAGCGAGACTTGCCGGGCGCGGCGGTGGAACAGGGGGACGTTATAGGCTTGCTCCAGCGCCCGGACCTGGACGGTCAGGTTCGGCTGGCTGATGCCCTCGGCGCGGGCGGCGGCGGAAAATCCGCCCTCGCGGGCGACGGCATGGAAGGCCTTTAGCTGCGCGTGGTTCATGATCAATCCATATGTTTTATCTATGGATAACATTAATCGAATTAATTATTCATATAAAGTGGGTTGAGGCATCATGCGCCGCAGTTCGGTTTTACCCTTGCCAGAGGATCACCAAGCATGAGCGCCGCTCCCCACGCCTCGACACGCGCCGCCCGCACGGGCAACGACGAATTTCTTCTCACCCCAGGGCCGCTGACCACCTCGCTTAGCGTCAAGCAGGCGATGCTGCGCGACTGGGGTAGCCGCGACAAGCAGTTCATCGCGCTGAACGCCCGTATCCGCGACAAGCTGGTGGATATCGCCGGGGGCGGGGGCGATTATGTCTGCGTGCCGGTCCAGGGCTCGGGCACCTTCGCGGTGGAGGCGACGCTGGGCACGATGCTGCCGCGCGACGGCAAGCTGCTGGTGCTGGTCAACGGCGCCTATGGCGAGCGCATGATGAAGATCGCGAAATATCTCGGCCGCCCGGCGCTTGCCCTGAGCTGCGCCGAGG
>JAOUMF010000118.1 GCA_029881615.1 Alphaproteobacteria bacterium
GTTCATATGTTTAACTACACCTCTCCATACCACGCCGGGCCTGAAACAAACCGATGAGCGGCTGTTGCCACGATACGTCCTGTGCGCCGGGCGATGCACCGGACCCGCGATTTCGCCGCGCACTTTGGATCGCGCTGGCCATCAATGCGGCAATGTTCATCGTCGAGATGATATCGGGCCTGTTCGCCCATTCGGTGTCGCTACAAGCCGATGCACTGGATTTTCTGGGCGATTCCGCAAACTATGTTCTCACCCTGATGGTGCTGAGCATGTCCATGCGATGGCGATCCGGCGCCGCCCTGGTCAAGGGTGCGACAATGGGCCTGTTCGGGTTCTGGGTCATCGGCCAGACATTTTGGAATTTGTATTACGGGACGCTGCCCGGCGCCTTCGTCATGGGGTCTATTGGTTTTCTGGCGTTGATCGCCAATGTAACCAGCGCCGGGCTTCTTTATGCCTTTCGGTCGGGCAACGCCAATATGCGATCGGTCTGGCTGTGCAGCCGCAACGATGCAATCGGCAATGTCGCCGTCATGCTTGCGGCGGGAGGGGTGTTTTCGCTCGGCACCGCCTGGCCGGATCTTATGGTCGCCATGGTCATGGCCGGGCTGGCGCTGAGCAGTTCCACACTGATCATGCGTCAGGCCATCGCCGAACTACGCTCGGCTGCCATGGCGGCGGAATAACCCTCTTTTCCCGCAAAGCGTTGAGTGATAATTAGTTATGCGCCGTCGCGGTAGCTTGCTCCGTGTAGGTATGTCGTGGCCATAAGAACGAAGGGAGAATTCGTGGCCAAGGAAGATTTGATAGAAATGGACGGCGTCGTGAAGGAACTGCTTCCGAACGCTACATTCCGGGTCGAGCTCGACAATGGGCATGAAGTTCTAGCCCACACGGCGGGCAAGATGCGCAAATTTCGGATCCGCGTTCTCGCTGGCGACCGCGTAACCGTCGAACTAACCCCTTACGACCTGACCAAGGGCCGTATAACTTTCAGGCATAAATGAAACGCCTTGCATTCCGTTTGCACCGCGCCGGGCCATGGCAATGACCCGGCACGGCGACAACAATCAGCGCCAGCAAATCATCGAGACATGCCTTGGCATGAACCGCTTGGGGATCAACCAAGGGGCGGCCGGAAATGTCAGCCTGCGTCATGACGACGGCCTTCTGATCACGCCAAGCGGGATACCATATGATGCCATGAAGCCGGCGGATATCGTGTTTCTAGATGCGGAAGGTCAGCCGCATGGCGAAAAAAACCCCTCAAGCGAATGGCGCTTTCATTACGATATTCTGCGCGATCGCAAGGATGCCGGCGCCGTGCTGCACACCCATGCGCCCTATTGCACGACACTGGCCTGCCTGGGTTGGGAAATTCCAGCTTTTCATTACATGGTCGCCGTCGCCGGCGGCGATTCGATACGCTGCGCACCCTATGCCACTTTCGGCAGTCAGGAACTGTCCAACAACGCGCTAGCCGCGTTGGAAGGGCGCAAGGCGTGCCTGCTGGCCAACCATGGGATGATCTGTATAGATCGCGACCTGACCGCCGTGCTCGCACTCGCGGTCGAGGTCGAGACCCTGGCAAGGCAATATTGCCAGGCGCTTCAACTGGGAAAGCCCGTCATCCTGTCTGCAACCGAAATGCAGCGCGTATTGAAGAAATTCAAGACTTACGGCAAACAGCCTAACCGGAAATAATAATACCGGGCGCCGTCAGCCGATTCCATTCGCCATCGCCAGCTTCACCGCCTGAGTACGGTTTGCAACCCCGATTTTCTTGTAAATACGGCGAAGATGAAGCTTGATCGTTACCTCCTCAACGCCCAACTCGACACCAATCTGGCGGTTGGAAATTCCCTTTACCAGCGCCCGAAGCACATCGATCTCACGC
Organism: Alphaproteobacteria bacterium; assembly: GCA_029881615.1. Lineage (GTDB taxonomy): Bacteria > Pseudomonadota > Alphaproteobacteria > UBA8366 > JADFVY01 > JADFVY01. The sequence goes on from JAOUMF010000118.1 coordinate 1,898, forward strand.
GGCGATAACGCCATCTGGACCACGAATTCGGAAACGCTGTCCTCGTTCGACAAAGCGGAAGGCGAACGGGCGGCTATATTCTCATACAGCTCCGCGGGAATGAATTTCTCGCCGGTTTGCATAAGCTTGATCGCGTGAAAAAATGCCGGCGCCGACATGCTTTTCGGGATAAAACCAGCCGCGCCGCTGGCCAGAGCGCTGGAGGCCAGCCGAACATCCTGCGAGCCGGAAAAGACCGCGCAAGGCACTCCCGGATGACGGGCACGCATACGCGTCAACCCATGAACGCCATCCATCCCCGGCAGGTCATAATCGACCAGAACGATTTCGACCGCTCCCTCGCTGTCCATTTTATCCATGGCATCGTCAAGCGAGCCCGCTTGCAGAACCTCTGCATCGGCTTCATTTTCCTTTACCAGCTGGGTCAAGGCATCGGCCAGCAACTGATGATCGTCAGCAATGAGAATCTTCATTCCTTAAGCACACCCTTCTTGTAACTTCCGTTATCGTCTTTACAACGACGTTATATTATTTTCAGCCCGATCCTTTCAAAGGCCGGTGCAAAATACAACTATCGGCAACGTATATACCACAGTATAAGTTTAGATATTAGCACAAATTTTGCGCGCAACCCCGCATCCCAAAACGGGCCGCGACGCGTGGCCGCAGGTGGATTTTCCATGCTTGAAATAATGATTTTCAATCATAACTGTCCAATGCTCAAGTTATCTGACATTTTTCGCCCTCAATCAGTACAGGAATGACCCATGTTCCGTAAAACCGTCTTTTTTCTGTTTTTCTCCATGCTCGGCACGCCGGCACTGGCGCAGGCAGAATTCAAGGTTACGAACAGCGAGCTGGACGACCGCAAGGCGGTATTCGGCACGGTACAAAGCGTGGATATCGTCGCGGCCCGGGCGCGGATCGGCGGAACAACCCGTGGGCTTGTGATCGACGAAGGGTCGGCGGTCACGGCTGGCCAGGTTATTGCAACGATCGAAGACCCGAAACTGGGCCTGCAACTGGCGTCTCTCGATGCCCGCCTTCGTGCGCTGGATGCGCAGAGAAAGCTTGCAGTGACCGAACTGGACAGGATGCAAAAGCTTCGGACCAGCGGCACCGTCAGCCAGGCCCGCCTGGACGAAGCGCAAACCAACCTGAACGTGGTCACCGGAAATCGCGCAGCCATCGCGGCCGAACGCGCGGTGCTGGAACAGCAAATGTCCGAAGGCGCGGTGCTGGCGCCCGCTGCCGGACGCGTGCTGCATGTTCACGTAACCGAGGGCGTCGTGGTCATGCCCGGCGAACCCGTGGCGACCATTGCCGCCGAGCGCTATGTGCTGCGAATCGAACTGCCGGAACGCCACTCCCGCTTCATACGTGAAGGTGACGAGGTGCTGATCGGCGAACGCGGTCAGGCGCCTGGCGATATCGACACCCACCGCAAGGGAACAATTACCCAGGTTTATCCGGAAATGTCCCAAGGCCGCGTTGTCGCCGATGTTGAGGCCGACGGGTTGGGCGATTATTTCGTTGGCGAACGCGCCCGCGTCCATGTCGCCACGGGCAAACGCACGGCCATTCTGGTCCCCGCAAGCTATCTGGGCCAACGCTACGGCGTGACCTTCGTCATTGTGAAAAACGAGGGCGAGGTCATGATACAGCCAGGCCAGCGACTCGGCGACAATATTGAAGTTCTGTCCGGGCTGAAGCCTGGCGACATCCTTCTGCAACCCTGACACGCCCGGAGCAAATAAAATGGACCTTGGCATTGCCGGGCGCCTGACGCGCGCATCCATCGCCTCGCCCCTCACCCCGCTACTGCTGATCGCATCGGTTCTGGTCGGCCTGCTGGCGCTGGCCATACTCCCGCGCGAAGAGGAACCGCAGATCAGCGTACCCATGGTGGACATCCTGGTCGCGGCCAACGGCCTGAAGGCCGAGGATGCCGTGGAACTGGTCACCAAGCCGCTGGAAGACATCGTCAAAGGCATCGATGGTGTCGAGCATGTCTATTCGCAGTCGCAAGACAACGGGGTCGTGGTTACCGCGCGCTTTTTCGTCGGCACCTCCGCGGACGCCGCGATCTTGCGCGTTCATGAGGAAATCAGCGCGAATCTCTCAAGCATTCCCATGGGCATCCCGGAACCGCTGATTGTCGGGCGCGGTATCAACGATGTCGCCATGGTTACCCTGACGCTGGCCCCACGCAGCGACCTTGCGCCCGCCGCGGCCGAACGCTGGGACGACAACGCGCTATACAATATCGCCGAGGAACTGCTGCATGAATTGATCAAGGTGGATGATGTGGGCCTTACCTACATCGCCGGCGGACGGCCAAACCAGATTCGCGTCGAACCCGATCCCGAAAGACTGTCGCTATACGGGGTCACACTGAATCGGCTGGTGGAAAAGATCGAAAATGCCAACCGCTCCTTCGTGGTCGGGCATATTCGAAATAACAACTCCGACATGCCGGTCGTGGCCGGCCAGACGCTTAGCGGCATGCCCGACATCGGGCTGCTGGTTATCGCCACCCATGACGGGCGGCCGGTCTATGTGAAGGATGTCGCCCATATTGTGGTCGGCGCCGCGCCCCTGGAACACCGGGCCTGGCATATCGAGCCCTTGGCGGATGGCGACATGCGGGTTCTACCGACCGTCACCCTGGCCATCGGCAAGCGCGAGGGGGCCAACGCCGTGGTCGTGGCCGACCGGATTCTGGAGCGGCTGGAGATTGTGCGTGGCGATCTGGTCCCGGAAAACATTGCTGTCCACATCACCCGCAATTACGGCGAAACCGCGCTGGAAAAGGCCGATGAGCTTCTGCTGCATCTGGGCATCGCGACCGTCAGCATCGTGATATTGATCGGTGTTTTCGTCGGCTGGCGCGAGAGCGGCGTGGTGCTGGTCATCATTCCCACCACGATTCTGCTTACTTTCTTTGCCTCGTACCTGATGGGTTACACCATTAACCGGGTCAGCCTGTTCGCGCTGATTTTCTCCATCGGTATCCTCGTAGACGACGCCATTGTCGTTGTGGAAAACATCGTTCGCCACTGGCGCATGAAACCGGGCGCGGACCCGGTCAAGACTGCGGTCGAGGCGGTGGCCGAGGTCGGCAACCCGACCATCGTCGCAACCCTGACCGTGATCGCCGCCTTGCTGCCGATGATGTTCGTCAGCGGGCTGATGGGGCCCTACATGGCGCCTATTCCCGCCAATGCCAGCGCGGCAATGTTGTTCAGTTTCTTCATCGCCGTGATGATCGCGCCCTGGCTGCTGATAAAGCTGGGTGGCGGCAAGCAGGCGGTCGGCGGCGGTGACGGCGGGCATGGTCATGAAGGCCGAATGAGTCGTCTGTATCGCAAGACGGCCCGCCCAATCCTGAAAAACAAAACGCGATCCTGGGCCTTCCTGCTGATTGTCGGAATTGCGACGATCGCATCGACCGCCATGTTCGCCACCCGCTCGGTAACCGTGAAATTGCTGCCGTTCGACAACAAGTCGGAACTGCAGGTCGTTGTCGACCTGCCGGAAGGTTCAAGCCTGGAAGCGACCCAACGGGTGCTTATCGCCGCGGCGCGCAAGCTGGGCGGCCTGCCGGAACTGGCCCATATCCAGGCTTATGCAGGTACAGCGGCGCCCTTTAATTTCAACGGGCTGGTGCGCCATTACTACCTGCGCGCTTCGCCCGAAATGGGCGATCTGCAGGTCAACCTGAAGCCGAAGCATGAACGCGACCGGGCCAGCCATGACATAGCCCTGGAGATTCGCACGCGTCTGGCCACGCTGGACATCCCGGAGGGCGCTTCGATCAAGGTGGTCGAGGTGCCGCCCGGACCGCCGGTGCTGTCCACCCTGCTGGCGGAAGTCTATGGGCCGGACGCCGAAACCCGCCGCCGTTATGCCGCCGGGATTCGCCAGGCTTTCGAATCGGTTGATTTCATTGTTGATACCGATGACAGCTTTGGCCGGCCAGCCCAGCGGCTGCGCCTGTCGATAGATCAGGACAATCTGGAATTCCACGGCGTCGAGGAAGTCGCCGTTTACGATACAATCGCAGCCCTGTTTGGTGGCATCAGCGTCGGATATTCGCATCGCGGCGGAGGCTCCAATCCGGTAGAGATCGCCATCAGCCTGCCAAAGGCCGACCTCGGCCCGGGCGAACGATTACTCAGCACTCCGATCCCGGGGCGCAATGGTATCGTCGAGCTGGGCGACGTTGTGGAATGGAAATACGAGGAAGCCTCGTATCCATTGTTCCGTCACGGTGGCCGCTTCGCCGAAATGGTGATGGCCGATATGGCCGGCCAGTACGAGGCGCCAATTTACGGCATGTTTGCTGTCGAGGATGCCATCGCCGAGATGGATTGGGGGGCCGGTGGTCCGCCGGAAATAAGCTACCGCGGCCAACCGGAAGACGAGGCGCAGGCCACCCTGCTGTGGGACGGTGAATGGGAAATCACCTGGACCACCTTCCGCGACATGGGCGGCGCCTTCATCGTAGCGCTATTGGGCATCTACCTGCTGGTCGTTGGCCAGTTCCACAGCTTCAAACTGCCGCTGGTGATCTTGACGCCAGTGCCGCTGACCATGGTCGGCATCGTGTTCGGGCACTGGCTGTTCAATGCGCCTTTCAGTGCCACGTCGATGATCGGATTCATCGCCCTGGCCGGAATCATCGTGCGCAACTCGATCCTGCTGGTCGATTTCATCCGGCAAGAGCAGGAGAAAGGCACGCCACTGCGCGCCGCCCTGATCGAGGCCGGGGCGATCCGCTTCCAGCCGATCTTCCTGACCGCGGTGGCGGCGATGATCGGCGCGGCCTTTATCCTGGCCGATCCGATCTTTCAGGGCCTGGCGATTTCGCTGGTTTTCGGGCTGGCCTCGTCGACGG
>JAOUMF010000119.1 GCA_029881615.1 Alphaproteobacteria bacterium
GTGAATATGTGGGACGGATCTTTACCGAAGTGAAACAGCGGCCGCTTTATCTGGTCGAGTCCATTTCCGGCATCGAACCCGGGGCCGGCGGGAGATCGCAACAACCCACCGTCGAAATGCATGAATAAACAGCCACTGGCCGAAGGGCGTTGGCGGTTGTTGCTGGCTCAGGCGTTGAAATTCGGAACCGTCGGCGGTTTGGCGACCGCAGTTCATCTGACGCTTTTTGTCATTTGTATCGAACTGGCAGGAATGCAGCCTTTCTGGGCTAATTTCCCTGCGTTCGCCCTGGCCGTCGTCGTTGGTTTTACCGGTCATTTCCTGTGGACTTTTCAGCGACGGGACCAGGATGGGGCGAATTCCTGGACACCCGCATTCGTCAAGTTCGCGGTAACGGCCGCGCTGGGTCTGTTACTGAATTCGCTGATCGTCTATGGCGTGGTGGATACGTTGGGCCTGGGCTATGGATACGCGGCAGCCCTTATGGCCACGCTTACTCCCGCCGCCGTTTTTATTGTCAGTAAGTTCTGGGCGTTCGCGTAAACGCGACAGTCCCTATTTGCGCCGGGCCAGGCAGAATATGCTCAGGCCTGCGATCTTGTTGAAGCGAAACAGGGTTACGCGCTCTATATCCTGAAGCAGGGTAAGTGCCCAATTGAGTAGCGCCGGCGCCTTGCGCAGATCGCTTTTCGGCGCGGGGCCCTGCCTTTTCAGCCGCCAGGCGGCGTAAAGTCTGATCGCCGCCGCGGCGGGAAATAGCAAACCGAAGAAATAGCGGCTGCGCACGACCGTCAGGCCTGCTTTTTGAACCACATCCTCGATCTGGCGTCTGGTATAGCGCCGCCTGTGCTCGAGGAAGATGTCATGCCCGGACCACAGAAACTGGAAGGCCGGCACGGATATAAGAACCCATCCGTCGGGTGGCAGGGTCTCGCTATATTGACGGAGCAACCCGACGTCATCGTCCACATGTTCCAGAACATCCATCATCACGACCAGATTCTGCGTCGGCTGATCGACCTGGCGAACGAATGATATCTCTCTGCCGTTGTGGGATTCGGTGCGTTCTTCTTCATAGGCGGGGTCGACGCAGGTCGCCCGCTCGCAAACCCCCGCATCGAGCAACTGGCGGGAAAAAATTCCCGAGCCCGCCCCGACATCCAGTAGCGAGGCACCTCGAACATGTCGCAGGAAAGAAAGGAGCGCGCGCCCTTTGGAGACATAATACCAATGCCGCGCGAGCTCGGGCCCGAGAATGTCTTCTTCCTTAACGTCCATGGGCTCCGTGGCTTTCTGGCAATATTACAGGCAATCTGGCACAGGCAGGATATCTCCGCAACCGTTGGCGTCAGCTAATTGCCGCGTGGATTCCGTCGGCCCTGGCGTCCATCTCGGCGGCGCGGCCGTCCTCGCCGGCATTGCGCAGGACCTTGGCAAAATTCAACAGGGTAGGGATCAGTTCGGGGTGGTCGGCGCCAAGGCGCGATTCCCTGATTTCCAGGGCGCGGTCGATCAGCCTTATGGCGTCGGCGTTATTGCCCTGGGCCTGAAAGATCGAGGCCATCCGGCCCAGCGTCGTCGCGATATAGGGATGGTCCGCCTCGAGGGATTTTTCCTGAAGTTGCAGGGCTCGTTTATAGGCGTCGATCGCCTCGTCATACCGGCCCTTGTCGTCCAGCATCCCGGCCAGGTTGATCAGCACGTCGGCATGTTCCGGGCGCGCCTCGTTCGAGGTCTTGGTCATGATATCCAGGGCGCGCCGATACAGGTTTTCGGCTTTCTCATAGTTGCTGCCGTCGTGATAGACGATCGCCAGATTGTTGATCGTCGCCGCCAGATCGGGATTGTCCATGCCCAGCGCTTTTTCCTGAATCTCGATGGCGCGCTCAAACAGCGGGATGGCCTCTTCCACCCGTTCGGTGGCGCGATATAGCTCGGCGATGCCGTTCAGCAGACTGGCTACTTCCGGGCTTTCGCTTCCATAAGCGCCTTCCATTATCTCCAGCGCTCGCGTGTAGAGCGGCAACGCAGCTTCGTATTCGCCATAGGCATCATAGAGCGCGGCCAGACTGTTCAGCGACATGCCCATTTGCGGGCTGTCCGGAGCAGCCTCTTCCGCGGCCTTCACCGCGGCTGTGAGTTCCGCTTCGGCATCGATATCGTTGCCGGAATCCAGCGCGGCCTGCGCGGCGTTCATGTGGGATTCCCAGTTTTTCATCTTTTCATTCGCGGTCATGCTCAAAAATCTCCTCGCCCGCATCATATGCGGCAATTGTGACGGGAAAGTAAACGCGGCGGGTATTCGCGCGGTAATTTTTACCACTGGCCGCGGAGGCGGCCAGTGGGCTAGCATATTCGCGGGCAATGGACATGGGAGACGGGTTCAGTGCAGTTGACGACAACGACGATCGGGGACTTCCCGAAACCCGATTTTGTACCGATTCCCGACTGTCTTCAGGTCACCGCTAACGAAGCGTTCGACGTGGAATTTTTGGCTCCGGCGGAGGCCCGTGGCATCCATATCCAGATCGACCTGACTGATATTTTTTGTTTCGCCGCTGCGTTTCAAAGTTGCGCCGGCGATTTATGGCGTGGCCGCGCATGACTTCTGACGGCGGCCCACTGCTGACCGTTCGCGGCCTGACCCGGGCCGGCATAGATATTCCCGATTTCGATCTGGCGGCGGGCGAGGCGATGGCCGTGCTGGGACCGTCCGGTTCCGGCAAGAGCCTGTTTTTGCGCGCGCTGGCCGATCTGGACGAAAACGAGGGCGACATCCAGCTGGGCCGCGAGGCGCGCGATGCCATGGGCGCGCCCGACTGGCGGCGGCGGGTGACCTATGTGGCCGCCGAGTCCGGTTGGTGGGCGGAGACCGTGGCGCCGCATTATGCCGACTGGAACGCCGCCGCGCCGCTGGCAACGAGGCTGGGCCTGACCCGGGAAACCGGTGACTGGCAGATCTCGCGCCTGTCGACCGGCGAGCGCCAGCGTCTCGCTTTGGTGCGCGCGCTGATCCAGATGCCCGACGTGCTGCTGCTCGATGAGCCTACCTCCGGGCTGGACGGGGAAACCGAACAGGCCGTGGAGGAAATTCTGGTCGAGCGGCTGGCCGGTGGCGCGGCGATCCTGTTTTCCACCCATGACGAGGACCAGGCCAGCCGGCTCGCCAAACGCTGCCTGCGCTTCGCGGGCGGCGGCAAGGCGGAGATCGTATCATGCCGCTGATCACGCTTGATTACTGGGACATTGCCATTGCCGCCCTGCTGTTGCTGGTCAATGCCGGGCTGTCGATCTGGATGCAGCTGGGGCTGGCGCGCGACACGCTGATCGCGGCGGCGCGCATGGTGGTGCAGCTTGGGCTGATCGGGCTGGTGCTGAAGCTGCTGTTTGCCACGGTCTCGCCATGGCTTACCGCGCTGTTCGCGCTGGCCATGGTGCTGTTTGCCGGGCGCGAGGCGATGGCGCGGCAGGAACGTCGTCTCGCCGGTTGGTGGGGCTACGGCGTCGGCACCACGGCGATGCTGGCGGCCGCGGCCATCGTCACAATCTTCGCGCTCACCACGCAGGTCCAGCCCGACCCCTGGTACAATCCCCGTTACGCCATCCCGATGCTGGGCATGATCCTGGGCAACACCATGACCGGGGTGGCGCTGGGCTTGCATACCCTGACATCCACGGCGGTGCGCGAGAAGGCGGCGATTGAGGCGCGGCTCGCGCTGGGCCATCCGCGCAAGGCGGCGCTGCGCCATGTGGCGGCCGGCGCGCTGCGCACCGCCCTGATGCCGATCGTCAATGCCATGGCGGCGACCGGCCTTGTGGCGCTTCCCGGCATGATGACCGGCCAGATCCTGTCGGGCGTCGACCCGGTGGAAGCGGTGAAATACCAGACCCTGATCATGTTCCTGATCGCCGGCGGCACCGGGTTTGGCGCGCTGACAGCCGTGCTGGCCGGCGCCTGGCGCATTACCGACAAGCGGCACCGGTTGCGGCTGGACCGGCTGGCGGCGAAGAGGGGGTGAAGGCAGAGCTGCCACGTCGCGAGGAACGAGCCCATGCGTTAGGGTTTTCTGAGGGTTTCAGGAGGGGCTCAGGCGGGAATTTTTTAATGAGTATGTGTCCTCAGGGTTCAAAACCTGCTGCATTTTTTATAAAATTTGGCATAATCCGAATTGTTTGGCGCGTTATCGGCACTGGCTGGGGACTCCCCCCCTTACTTAAGGAACCGTGGATCATGGGCCGCTTCAAATTCGTTCTCGTCGTGATGGCCGCGCTCGCGACATTGCATTCGCCTCTCGCCGTCGCCAGCGACGGGGAGACTGACTTCGACAACAGGTACCCGGCCGCCGCCGGTTATTTCGAATACTACGTGGTCCTTACCGGCGACGTGCCGGAGGTACAGTTCGCCGAGCTTTCCTGCTCGGGCTCCCTCGTCTCCGACAAGGTGATCATGACCGCGGCCCACTGTACCTCGTGGAACTATGTCCAGGAAATCGGCATTACGGGCTATTTCGACCTGGTCTGGGTAAGCTTCGATCCCGTCGCGACCGCGAACGACTTCCGCTGCTTCCTCCAGGAAGAGAATGTTCCCTACTCGGAATACATGACCGGCGACTACGCCTGCGATCCTTCCGCGCGCACGACGCCCCGCCCGACATTTCGCAAAGCGGCCGTCGCGGGGATGACGAACGGGGTCCCGATCGCCCACGGACTTACGCATCCCAACTTCCTGCGCCCGGATCTGACCAAGGACGGGCTTGCGGTTCAGGCCGAGGAAAACCTGCAAAACGCGGACGATCTGGGCGTCGTGATCCTGGAACAGCCGGTGACCGATATCGAGCCGCTCAAATACCGCTGGCCCGGCGAACTCGACACCTTCCCAGGCCTCAAGGGAACCCCCGTGGTCAGCGTCGGCTATGGTCTCAACTGGGCGAAGGCCTACGGGAAGCGGACAGGCGGTCTCGGCCCGCAGACAGACCTCGGCGGCGACAGCGAGAAACGCATCGCCTTCCTCGGTCCGCTGCAAGGCGTTCACACGAATTCGCTGCTGCCGCGGCAGGACCCGAAAAAGGGAGACAACACGGTCTGCTTTGGCGATTCTGGTTCGCCGCTGTTTCTGGTCGAAGACGGCGATACGCGGCCTATCGTTTCGGGCGTGCTGTCGGGCTGGACGAACTGGTGTCAGGGCTCCAAGGACCCGTACTACCGGATCGACCAGCAGCAGGCCGAGGACTTTCTCATGTGCGTGATCGCGAACCAGGACGACGTGAAGCGGGCATGCACCGAATGCTCGGCTGAGCAGAATTTTGGTCTTTGCGACGGCCTGTAATCCTGCTGTCGGCCGACACGATATCCGTTCGAGCCCGGTGCGCGAGTCCATAGTGCCGGGGCATGAGACGGCCGGCGCGCTGCGCACCGGCCTGATGCCGATCGTCAATGCCATGGCGGCGACCGGGCTGGTCGCCCTGCCCGGCATGATGACCGGTCAGATCCTCTCGGGCGTCGACCCGGTGGAGGCGGTGAAATACCAGACCCTGATCATGTTCCTGATCGCCGGCGGCACCGGGTTTGGCGCGCTGACGGCCGTGCTGGCCGGCGCCTGGCGCATTACCGACAAGCGCCATCGCCTGCGGCTGGACCGGCTGGCGGCGAAAAATACCCGCTGATTTGACCCCCGGAGGGTAGCAAATGGATCGCAGCCGATTCGCCAATAATATGACTGCGCGGATATTTTGATTTCGTGACGCTGCCATGTGTTTTTGCCTGAATTCACGGCTTGTTTAGCATGTAAAACTTGTTGAATTAACCCTGATCGGGGGGCCTTTTCAGATTCTGACCTTCTGGTGTTTTGGTTATGTATTTTCTTTGTTCTCTCTTCAGCCCTTTGTCGTTTGTATTAACGTTAATTGCAAACCAAACTGCGTTGACTTGTCCTTTGGAAGGAAGGTATCCGCGGTAAATTGAATGCTTGAGCGGTATGGCTGGCGGGTGTATTGGCCCTGCTGGAATATTCACATGGGGTCTGCCTGCGGGCAGTGGACACCGGCATGAGCGACCTATTGCAAACCTTGTTGGCCGAGCGGGATTACCTGGTGGCCGATGGCGCCACGGGCACAAACCTGTTTGAGGCGGGCCTGATGACCGGCGATTCGCCGGAACTATGGAACGCCGATCATCCCGACCGGATCGCTGCGCTGCATCAGGGCATGGTCGATGCCGGGGCCGATATCGTTTTGACCAACACCTTCGGCTGCAATCGCTACCGGATGATGCTGCACGGCGCACAGGATCGGGTTGCGGAACTGAACATCGCCGGGGCGCGGATCGCGCGCCAGGTTGCAGCCGCCGCCGGCCGGCCGGTCGTCGTGGCCGGTTCGATGGGCCCCACGGGCGAAATTTACCAGCCGGTCGGGACGCTGAGCATCGAGGATGGAACCGCGGCCTTCGCCGAACAGGCCCGCGCACTGGCCGAGGGCGGCGTGGACGTGTTGTGGATCGAGACCATGTCGGGCAAGGAAGAGCTGGAAGCCGCGGTCGCCGGCGCCGCCGTCGCCGGCTTGCCGATCGTCGCCACCATGACCTTCGACACCAACGGGCGCACCATGATGGGGCTGGCCCCGGACGCCGCGATCCAGTTTGCCCATACGCTTGACGCGGGTCTTGTTGCTTTTGGATCGAACTGCGGCATCGGGCCGGCGGCGCTGGTGGATTCGGTGCTGGGCATCAGCGGCGCGGCCAACGAGGGCGACGTCATTGTCGCCAAGGGCAATTGCGGTATTCCTCAATATCACGACGGC
>JAOUMF010000120.1 GCA_029881615.1 Alphaproteobacteria bacterium
CATTCTGGAGAAATCGCTGGGCGCGGCGGCCAAGGGCGGGACCACGAACCTGACCGGCGTTTATAAATATGCCGAAACGGTAACGGAGAAGGGTTTTGCCTTCATGGATTCGCCTGGCTACGATCCGGCCTCGATTACCGGCCAGGTGGCAAGTGGCGCCAATCTGGTTTGCTTCACAACAGGCCGCGGTTCCGCATTCGGGTTCAAACCGTCGCCATCGATCAAGCTGGCCACCAACACGCCAATGTTCCAGCGGTTGGAAGAGGACATGGATTTGAATTGTGGAGATATCCTGGACAATGGCGTTTCGGTCGAGGAAATGGGTGAGCGTATCTTCCGTCTGTTTCTGGCCGTGGCGTCGGGTGAACAATCGAAAAGTGAGGCGCTTGGCCTGGGCGATAATGAGTTCGTGCCCTGGCTTATCGGCGCCGTGATGTAAGGGGACAGTAATGAGCGAAATCGGTTTCACTCTCGATCTGGAAAGTATTCTTCCTGATGATTACGAGCAGGCTACGCTGGTCGGCCGCGTATGGCGTCCCGGTTTTGTTCCGGGCCCCAGCGTGGTGACGATTCGCGGCGGGGAAGTGCGCGATATGTCTCATCTGGCGCCCACGGTCTCCGAACTGATGAATATGGAGGCGCCGGCAGAGGCGATCTGGGCCCATGAGGGCGAGCGGATCGGCGCGATTGAAGAGATTCTGGAAAACAGCCATGCCGACGCACTGGATCCGGCGCTGCCGCATTTTCTGGCGCCGGTCGATCTGCAGGCGCTGAAGGCTGCCGGGGTGACCTTCATGCGTTCCACGCTGGAGCGCGTGATCGAGGAGCATACCAAGGGCGACCCCGCCGGCGCCGAAGCTGCCCGCGAGAAAATCGAGCGAGAGATCGGTGGCGACCTGACCAATGTAAAGCCCGGCTCTGACGAGGCCGAGCGATTGAAAAGGATGCTCATGGAGCGCGGGCTCTGGTCGCAATATCTCGAGGTCGGCATCGGTCCCTATGCCGAGGTGTTCAGCAAGTCGCAGCCGATGTCCGCGGTCGGCATCGGCGCGGAGGTCGGGCTGCATCCTGACTCGACCTGGAACAATCCCGAACCCGAGACGGTGATGATCGCCAATGCGGCGGGCAGGACCGTCGCCGCGGCGCTGGGAAACGATGTCAATCTGCGTGATTTCGAGGGGCGGAGCGCGCTGTTGCTCGGCCGTGCGAAAGACAATAACGCCTCCTGCGCCATTGGTCCCTTCCTTCGCCTTTTCGATGAACATTTCAGCATTGACGATGTTCGTTCCTGCGAGGTTTCGCTGACCGTCGAGGGCGAGGACGGTTTCGTGATGGAAGGTAGCAGTTCGATGGCTGAGATCAGCCGCGACCCGCTTGATCTGGTAAGTCAGACCATCGGGAAAAATCATCAATATCCGGACGGGCTGGCCCTGTTCACCGGCACCATGTTCGCGCCCACGAAGGATCGCGACGCGCCCGGCATGGGCTTTACCCATCACCCCGGTGACATCGTTACCATTGCGTCCCCCAGGCTTGGCGCGTTGGTCAACCGGGTCACCACCTCCGACAAGGCTGCCCCATGGACCTTCGGGACCGGCGCACTGATGCGCAATCTGGCAGCCCGTAAGCTTATCTGAATCCGAAGGGAAGTATCCTATGAGTCTATACAAGAACCTGATTGGCGGCGAATGGGTTGAAGGCGCCGACATCAACCGGAACATGAACCCGTCGGATCTGTCGGATATGGTCGGGGAATATGCCCGCGCCGACGCCAAACAGGCTTTGCAGGCCATTGCCGCGGCCCGCGCCGCTTTTCCGGCATGGTCGCGCGGCAATATTCAGGTTCGCGCCGATATGCTGGAAGCGATCGGCAACGAGATTCTGGCCCGCAAGGACGAACTGGGCGATCTGTTGGCGCGCGAGGAAGGGAAAACCCTGCCGGAAGGCATTGGCGAAGCCGCCCGCGCCGGGCAGATCTTCAAGTTCTTTGCCGGCGAGGTCTTGCGCCCCGAAGGTGAGAAATTGCCCTCGATCCGGCCCGGGGTCGATATCGAAATCACCCGCGAACCGGTTGGCGTTATCGGTATGATCACGCCGTGGAATTTCCCGATCGCGATTCCGGCCTGGAAGATCGCGCCGGCGCTGGCTTATGGCAATTGCGTGGTGTTCAAGCCGGCCGACCTGGTGCCGGGCTGTGCATGGGCGCTGGCCGATATCATTGCCCGCGCAGGCATTCCGGCGGGCGTATTCAACCTGGTCATGGGGCGAGGCTCGCTGGTCGGCGAGGCCATTCTGGGATCACCCGACGTTGATGCCATCACCTTCACCGGTTCGGTTGAGACGGGCCGGACGATTGCCGCAAAGGCCGTGGAGCGGCTGGCGCGGGTGCAGATGGAGATGGGTGGCAAGAACCCGCTGATCGTGTTGGACGATGCCGACCTGGACACGGCCGTCAATTGTGCGGTTCAGGGCGCTTTTTACTCAACCGGCCAGCGTTGCACAGCTTCGTCCCGCCTGATCGTGACCGAGGGTATCCATGACCGTTTCGTGGGCGCCATGGAAGAGGCGCTGAAGGCATTGAAAGTGGACGATGCCCGCAAGGCTGGCACCCAGATTGGCCCCGTGGTCGATCAGAGCCAGCTCGACCAGGATTTGTCCTATGTGGATATCGGTGTGAAAGAAGGCGCGAAGCTGGCCTGTGGCGGCGAGCGGCTGAATCGCGATGCCGAGGGATTCTATATGGCGCCGGCTCTGTTGACCGAAACCAGCAACGATATGCGGGTCAATCGTGAGGAGATCTTCGGCCCGGTGGCCACGGTGATCCGGGTCAAGGATTACGATGCCGCCCTGGCTACTGCGAATGATACTGTTTTTGGCCTGTCGGCCGGCATCTGCACCACGTCTCTGAAATATGCCAGTGATTTCAAGCGCAATTCCGAGGCAGGCATGACCATGGTCAATCTGCCGACGGCGGGCGTGGACTATCACGTACCGTTCGGCGGCCGGAAGGGTTCCAGCTATGGCCCGCGCGAGCAGGGCCGCTATGCGCGCGAATTCTATACCATCGTAAAAACCTCTTACACTTTACCGGTGTGATGTCATGGCTGGAAGATTAGAAGGCAAGAAAGCACTGGTGACGGCCGCGGCACAGGGTATCGGCCGGTCCATCGTGGAAAAATTCGTCGCCGAGGGCGCAAGCGTCCTTGCAACCGACATCAATATGGACGTGCTGTCCGGACTGGATGGCGTGGCGAATGTGACGACCGCCAGGCTGGACGTAACCGATGCCGAGGCCGTGAAGGCGGTCGCGGCCCAGGCCGGCGCGCTGGATGTTCTGGTCAATTGCGCCGGCTTCGTGCACCACGGCACGATCCTGGAATGCGATGAGGCGGATTACGATTTCAGTTTCGATATCAATGTGCGCGGCGCCTACCGCATGATCCGGGCGACGTTGCCCGGCATGCTGGAGAGCGGGGGTGGCTCGATCGTTAATATCTCGTCGGTCGCATCCTCGATCGCCGGCGTGCCGAACCGTTTCGTCTACGGCACCACCAAGGCGGCGGTGCTGGGGCTGACCAAATCGGTGGCGAAGGACTTCGTCGAGAAGGGGGTGCGCTGCAACGCGATCTGCCCCGGCACGGTGGACACGCCCTCGCTGCAGGATCGCATCAACGCCTTCGATGATCCGGTTGCCGCGCGCAAGGCCTTCATCGCACGCCAGCCGATGGGACGCCTGGGAACGGCCGAGGAAATTGCGGCGCTGGCGCTCTATCTGGCGTCGGACGAGTCCGGCTTCGTGACCGGGGAATGGGTCGTCATCGATGGCGGCATGACAGTTTGAGGAGGACGAGGACATGAAATTACTGCGTTACGGAGAGCCGGGCCGCGAGCGCCCGGGCATGCTTGACGCTGCCGGCGGAATTCGCGACCTGGGCGGCGAGATCGCCGATCTGTCGCCCGAGACGGTTACCAAGGAAACGCTGGACCAGCTGCGCATCATCGATCCCGATAGCCTGCCGAAGGTCGAAGGCGAGCCGCGTATCGGTTCGTGCGTCACCCGGCCGGGAAAATTTATCTGCGTTGGGTTGAACTATTCCGACCATGCGGAAGAATCCGGCATGCCGGTTCCCGAAACGCCGGTGCTGTTCATGAAGGCGACCAGCGCGCTTTGCGGTCCCAACGATCCGATTGTCATTCCGCGCGGCTCCACCAAGACCGACTGGGAGGTGGAACTGGGCATTGTCATCGGTCGCCATGCCAAATATGTCGACGAGGCCGACGCCCTGGACTATGTGGCCGGGCTTTGCGTCATCAACGATGTCAGCGAGCGCGAATTCCAACTTGAAGGCACCGGCCAGTGGGTCAAAGGCAAGTCGTGCGACACGTTCGGCCCGACCGGCCCCTGGCTCGTGACGCTGGACGAAATCGCGGACCCGCATAACCTGTCCATGTGGCTGGAGGTCAATGGCCACCGCTATCAGGACGGCAGCACCAGGACGATGATCTTCAACGTGCCCTATCTGGTCAGCTTTATCAGCCAGTATATGTCGATGCAGCCGGGCGACATCATCTCCACCGGCACGCCGCCGGGAGTCGGGCTGGGCCAGAAGCCGCCGACCTATCTGAAAGTCGGCGACCGGGTCAGTCTGGGCATTGAGGGGCTGGGCGAGCAGCACCAGCTCTGCATCGCCGATACGTAAAAAGAGAGAGGCATCATGACGGACAAGAACAAGAAGGTCGGCTTCATCGGGGTCGGCCTGATGGGTCACGGCATGGCCAAGAACATCGTCGAAAAGGGCTGGCCGCTGACTGTGCTGGGCCACCGCAACCGCCAGCCGGTGGACGACCTGATCGGTCGCGGCGCCGGCGAGGGGCAGAACGCGGCGGAACTGGCGCGCGACTGTGATCTGGTTTTCATCTGCGTAACCGGTACGCCGCAGGTTGAGGAGAATGTCTTCGGCGAGAACGGCATTCTTGCCGGGATCACGCCGGGCACCATCGTCGTCGACTGCTCTACCACGGTCCCGGACTCCACCCGTAAGGTGGCCGAGGCGATCGCCGACAAGGGTGGCCGTTTCATGGATATGCCGCTGAACCGCACGCCGGTCCAGGCCGAGGAAGGCAAGCTGGCGGTGATGTATGGTGGTGACGAGGCGCTGTTTGCCGAGATCAAGCCGGTCGTTGAATGCTTCGCCGATCAGTTCAACCGTTGCGGCGAGGTCGGTTCGGCCATCGCGGTCAAGCTGGTGAACAATTTTCTGGCGCTGGGCACGGCGATCCTGGCCAACGAGGCCATGGCCGTTGCGCGGAAGGCCGGGATCGACAAGCAGGTCCTGTACAACGTTATCACCGCCGGCGGGGGCGACAGCACCATGTTCCGCCGCATGGCCCAGAACGTGCTGGAGAATGACGACACGGCGTTCCAGTTCACCATCAAGAACATGCACAAGGATCTGACCTACTATACACGCATGGCCGAAGCCTTGCCGGCGACGGCCTCGATGGCCGAGAACGCGCGCCAACTGGTGACGCTGGCACGGGTCGCGGGTGACGAAAACGCTTTCGGTCCGCGTATCTACGACGTTCTGTGCAAGCTCAACGGCGTCGAGCGTTAGGGCTTGTCGGTCGGTGATGGCGTGATGAAACGGATCGCCTGCATCGGCGAATGCATGATCGAACTGTTCGAGGATGCCGCGTCAGGCTCCGGCACCATGCGCCGGACCTGGGGCGGCGACACACTGAACAGCGCGGTCTATCTGGCCCGTGAACTGGCGGGCACCGACGCGAAAGTTCATTATGTCACCGTTCTGGGCGACGATCCTTACAGCACGGAAATGCTGGCGGGCTGGGCGGCCGAGGGCATCGATACCGACCTCACCGAACGTCTGCCCGGCACCTTGCCCGGCCTCTACATGATCCGTGTCGACGAGCGTGGCGAACGCGATTTTCTGTACTGGCGTGACCGCGCGGCGGCCCGGCAGTTGTTTATAACCGGAAAGTCCGAGCGGACATTGGCCGAACTGGCCGGTTTCGACTGGCTCTATTTCAGCGGGATCACCCTCGCCATACTCAGCATAGAGGGCCGGGCAAAGCTTATGACGCTATGCCAAGCCGTGCGCGGGCGGGGCGGGCAGGTCGTATTCGATTCCAATTTCCGGCCTCGACTCTGGCCCGACAGAGAAGAAGCCCGGGCCGCGATCGGCCTGGCCTGGCGGCAAGCCAGTGTGGCTTTGCCGACCTTCGAGGACGAGGCGGCGCTGTTTGGAGACGAAGATGCCGCGGCGACCGTTGCGCGACTCAGAAATGGCGGATGCGGCGAAATTATCGTTAAGCGGGGTGCCCAGCCTTGCATCGTGGCGTTGGGTCAGGGGATCACCGAAATTGAGGCAAACCCCGTTTCGACGGTAATCGACAGCACCGCCGCCGGCGATTCCTTTAATGCGGCCTACATCGCTGCCCGGGTGGCCGGTCAGTCTCCCGGCGAAGCGGCCAAAGCGGGGCATGTCCTGGCATCCCGGGTGATTGCTCATCGGGGCGCTATTATCCGCACTTAAACTGAAAATATGCCGCGCTTATTTTAGTGGCGAGAACGCTGCGGGGGTGAGGAAACAGCTCTCCTGATGGGCAAGATATTGCAGGATCGTGGGCACGAAGGCTTGCCACTCGGTATCCTGCGCCAGCTTTGCCCGCTGCGCCTGGCGGTGGCCGTAATCGTCGTAAGCCCAGATAAACACGACTTCGTTCAAGGTGCCGGACTCACTTTG
>JAOUMF010000121.1 GCA_029881615.1 Alphaproteobacteria bacterium
CACCGTCGCGGAATCATCGACAGCGGTCGGCGGTACGAGCACCGCGGTGACCGTTACCGTAACCGTGGCAACGGCATCCGGGGTCAACGGGTCACCATCGCTTACCGAGTACTGGAAGCTGTCGACACCGACAAATCCCGCATTCGGCCGATAGGTAAGTCTGCCCTGCCCGTTGTTATACGACACCGTGCCATTGGCCGGCCCATCACCGAAGAGACTGACCCTCAGTGTATCACCGTCCGCATCGCCGTCATTGAGCAAGATGGTATCGGCCACCAACAGCACCAGATCCGTGTCCTGCATCGTTTCGTAGGCGTCGTCGCCCGCGAAGGGTGCGTCGGGACGGGCCGTCACCGTGATGGTGACGGTGGCGACGTTGCTGTTCGTTACCAGGCCCGCATCGGTGGTGTGGTAGGTAAACGTCGCGGTGCCGCTATAGTTGGCCGCCGGCGTATAGACGAACGAGCCATCCGCGGCGAGCGCGACAGCCCCCGCTTCCGGTGCAACATTTGCATCCAGAACCGCGGTATCGCCCGGCTGCACCGTGTCATTGCCGAGCACGCCCGGCGCCGCAACCGTAAGCACGATATCCTCGTAACCCGACGGATAAACGTCGTCGGCCGCGAACATCACCGGCGGAGCCTCGACGGTTATGGAAACCGTTGCTGCCGTCGCCTGCAGACCGTCACTCACTTCATAGGTAAAGCTGTCGGGCCCTACATATCCGGCGGCCGGTGTGTAGATGAACCCGCCATTGCCATACCAGGTCAGCGTGCCGTTGGTCGTTCCGCTGACGAGGGAAATCGTCATCGGATCGCTTTCAGGATCGGAATCGTTGACCAGCACGCCTGGGGGCGGAACCGTCAGCGCCGTATCCCGAATCGTGACATAGGCGTCGGCACCCGCGATCGGCGCGCCGTTGACCGTAATCGTCACGGTCGCAAGCGAGTCCAGGGTTCCGGCATCGCCATCGCTCGCCGCATACTGGAAGCTGTCGCTACCATAGAACGGCGCATTAGGCGTGTAGGTGAACGAACCGTCCGGCCCCAAGGCCAAAGTACCGTTGGCAGGGTCACTTACCCATACCGCCGTCAACGCCTGACCGTCCGGCTCGATATCGTTGCCCAGTACGCCAGGCGCGGTAAGCACCAGCGCCGTGCCCTGAGTCGTCGAATATGTGTCGTCGGCCGCCACCGGCGCGTCGTTATTCACCGGATTCACGGTGATCGTGACGCTGGCGACATTGCTTTCGCCGCCGATGCCATCGATCTTCTTGTAGGTGAATACGGCGGCGCCATAGAAATTAAGTGCCGGCGTATAAACGAACGAGCCATCGGGAGCGAGTACTACATTGCCCGCAGCCGCCGGAACATTGGCAACCAGAACCGCGGTCTCGCCCGGTAACGGCGTATCGTTTCCGAGCACTCCAGGCGCCAGAACGTTGAGCGCCACGTCCTCGTCGGTCGCGTAGGCGTCGTCGGCCGCAAACAGTGCCGGCGGCGCATCAACCGTGATCGTGACGATCGCGGACGAAGTCAAGAGGCCAGGATCACTCGCGGTATACTCGAAACTGTCGATACCGCTGAACGCCGGATTCGGCGTGTAGGTAATGGTATTGTCCGGGTTAACCACCGCCGAACCATTTGCCGGCGCAACGGATACGGCAGCCGTCAGCATATCGCCATCAATATCCGTATCATTGCCCAAGACGTTTAGTATGACCGCCGTCTCATATGGCGTCGCGCCGCTGTCGGCAACCGCAACAGGCGCATCGTTAACCGGATTCACGGTGATCGTAACGCTGGCGAGGTTGCTGTACCGCACCCCGTCCGTCGTTCTGTAAGTGAACGTAGCCGAGCCATTAAAGTCAGGCACTGCCGCGTAGCTGAATGAACCGTCGGCATTGAGCGTCACCGCGCCCGCAGCCGCGGCAACGTTATCGATAAGGGTCGCCACTTCACCCGTATTCGGCAAATCGTTACCGAGAACGCCGTCGAGCGCCGCAACGGCGAGACCGGCATCCTCATCGGTCGAATAGGCGTCGTCCGTCGCGACCAGCGGATCGGACACGGCAGCGACCAGGTAAGCCAGCATGCCACCAGGCCCGGCACCGTTGTTGGTCAGGTCACCCATCCCGTCGACCAGCGGATATTCGCCGGCCTGCGGCGTGACGATCGCATCCCTTGTCGAACCGGCCGGCACCAGAAGCGAATGCTGGTTTCGCGCGAACGGGTATTTGTTACCGTCCTCTGCCACCACATTCATGCGCAGCCCCAAGGCGGTCGGCACGTGGTTCTGCAATCCCGCATTCACAAACCGCAGCAGCGCCGTTTGATCCGCGATCAAGGGAATCTGGTTCGAGACGGGGTCCGCCGGATCATACGGCGTTCCGTTGATAAGGAAAAATTTCGGCTGGTAATCGAAAGTACTGGTAACCGCCAGTCCCGTCCCATAAGTGCCGCCGGCAACAGCCGCATGCAGCGCCGGGTCGATCTCGCTATATACCAGCATCGCGTCATTGTTATAGGGAACACCGGGATAGGCTTCGCCGATACCGCTGTCTTTGGACATGCCGCCATAGAGGCCCATCTGCACCTGCACCTGGGGCATCGTCCCCGAACGATAGAGTTGGGTGCCCGGCGCCAGATTGCTCCAGCTATATGTGCCCTGCAGCCCCGGCATCGTCTCGTGTGTAACCGAGCGTATGCGCATGGTTGTGTTCGTGCGTCCGCCGGTGATGCCAGGCAAATTGGCCTCGGGAGTCGCGCCATCGGGCTCTACCCAGACCGGCGAGAGCGGCGCGACCTGCCCTGGAATTACCAGGGACGTCGGAACCGGCAGATCGTTGGTCAAATGGATGTTAAGCGCCGGATCCGCGGAATCGACGGTGATCCGGGGGCCGGGCACGCTGGGGGTCTCCAGCCCGGTCCAGACGCAGCCGGCGTCATATGGAACCGTGGCATATCCCCACATCGGGATGGCGGTTCCGCCAGGCCCTGCATAGTCGGCGCTGAAGGGCATCGCCCGCAAACAGACATCCTTCGCGGTGGCCGTGCCAGCCATCAGAGTAAGGGCTGCGGCAACCAGAATGCTGCCTCCTGCTACCCTTCTGAAATTCGAAAATTTAGTCATTGCTCGGTTCTCCTAATCCCTGATGGCGACCCTTACGGAATCGGTGTTCCTGGCGGTTCAAGCACGAACATGGTCATCATGCCGCCCGGGAACACATCGAAATTGGCCAGCTCTTTTTCGTTGTGGCTATGCCACATGAAGTGATACCCGCCGTTGAAGTTCAGGCCGCCCTCGCCAGGTGGCAAGGCGTCGTCATGCCCGAGAAACGGACTACCGCTATAGAAACCGCCGAATGCCAGATCCAGCAGCCCCGGTAGCGTCACGGGGAACGGCTTGCCGTGGTCGGCACAATATTCCCAGGTAACATCGTGGAAGCCGTCGCCATCGGCATATCCGTTGCCGTTTCCGTCGGCCGTGACCATTCCGGTATCGTTGTTCACCACGTCGTCCGCATTAAATTGATCGGACGTGCAGGTGCCATGTTCGTAACCGGCACCCGTGCCATAGATGTCCCAGCCCATGCCTTCGCCGGTCCACTGGAAGATCGAATCCATGGTGCCGCCGGGCACGATGCTGATCGTGAAATCTGAATAGGCGAGATCGGCGCCGGCACCAGGACCGCTTGCCAGAAGCCGGCCGTCCTGTGCGATTACCGTTGAGTTCTCGCCATGCGCATGCAGCGGATGCATGTCGTTGCCCATGCCGATGATCCGCATCAGAATGCGATCACCCGGCTTGCCCCGCACGAAACTGCCATAAGGCTGATACGGGAATAGCGGGTAACTGGACGGAAACAATGTATCGGGAGCGGTACGACCGTTCACGAACCAGTAGGTTGGCCTGAAATTGCTGGTATCGATCGCCGCGAAATCCGCCGGCGTCACGGCCAGTTCCGCTGCTTCATGGATGCGATGATCCATTTCGCTCAACATGAACATATATTCGTGGTCGTAGCGGCTGTCCGGGTGCCCATAGGCGGTCCGGTTGGAAATGGCATCGTACCCCGCCGGGCGCACGATCAATGCGCCGGCAAGGCCCATATCAACCTGCAAGTCAGGCCGCGTACCGCTGCGATAGGTATAGGTACCCGGGTTCGAGGCGGTAAATGTATATGTCACCACGTCGCCCGGACCGGTGCTTTCCTGTGTCAAACTGCCCGCGGCGCCACCCGTCGCGGTTACCCCCTCAAGTCCCGGGAAGACGATGGAGGTGGGCACTGGCAGGGTATTCGTCAGATTGACAGTGACGGTGTCACCCTCGTTCACGATGAGGGTCGGCCCCGGATACTGCATTTCCGCACCCGTTCCATAGCCCCAGGTATAAAGGCTGCCCCCGTCCGCGCTGGTAATATAGCCGGTGCTCGCAGTCAGGTTGAATGAGGTGCCGGTCTCGCCTGGAATGATCGCCTGGGCCCTCGCGACCCCCGGTGCAAGCAAACCGACGAGCACTGCAACGGCTAACGCCCTGCTGGCAAAATCTGTTCTGTACATGGTGGTTACTCCTCTGCCTGGCGGGCCGTTCAGTTGACGACGATCTCGGTCATCATGCCGCCGAGATCCTCCTGGTTGTTGCTCAGGAAATTCAGGTTTGTCGTATAGAGCAGGTAAGTGCCCGGCGCGACGCCGGTCGTATCGATGATGGCATCGACCGATTCACCACCACCCAACGTGACCGACGCGGTCTCGTAATACAGGTCGTGGTTGGCGGGATTGGTATCGCCGCGCCCACGCAGCAGGCGCGAGCCCTTGCCGACAATCTTCATCTTCAGCCCCATCACGGCCAGGGTGTAATAGTTGGTAACGTTCAGGTTCGAGATCCTGAGCAGGATCTTTTGCCCGGCATTCGCCTGGATCAGAGAGCTGATCTTCTGCGTGAAATCGCCGTTGCCATTGTCGATCTCGTTGGCGGGATCGCCATCCGCCGGGATCACCGTATCGGGATAACCACGACCGTTGAGCATCGCGTAATTATCCCGCATTTCGGCAAAAGGCAGCGGCTGCACCGTCTCGCTGGCGGTATGGAAATTGCCGTCGAAGGAACTGATCTGGATCGGGTATTCAACGTCATAGCGCGTCGATCCGTCCTGGTCGTTGTAGACGTATTTGTCGCCAACGGTGGGATCGTCGTACGCCGCCCCCGCGTCGGGATTCGAATGCAGGTAGTCGCCCAGCATCGTTCCGTCGGGCAACCGGTTCTGCGCGGGCCGGACGTAAAGATTCCCCAGCATACCCATCTGCATATGTTCGGTCGCCTCGAAATGGCAGTGGTACATGTAGGTACCGGGCCGGACATTATTGTAGAAATAGGTGAGCGAGGCCCCTTCATTGATCGCGATGCTGGCGTCGGGAACACCGTCGAAGATAGACGATGCATTGGGGAAGCCGTGATAATGCACGGTATGCCCGTCGAACAGGTCAGGCCGAACGATCATGCCGGGATTGGTCAGCGTCAGGAACAGGCGATCGCCTTCGTCGAGGGCAATGGTCGGCGATGACGAGTTTGCCCGCAACAGACCGTTCTCAACCACCGTATTTCCGGCGGCGTCCGTATATTCGATCGTGTTCTTCGCTTTCCCACCGCCGGTGGCGGGTTCGCCGTCCACTTTGAACGTGTAGTCGGTATGATCGGTAAAGCCGAACATATAGAGTCGTGAATCGTCCCCCATCTTGGCGAAGCCGTCACTGGCCGTGAAATGCAGGCATTTGTAACTGGACTTGATACCGACCCCGGGTTCCGTAGCGTCAAAATCGGTCGGCCAGTCCGGACATTGCACATTGACTTCCGCCGCGGCGGGCGCCGCGAGGCCAAGAGCCATCGCCGCCGCGCCCATCAGGATGAAAGAGCCGTTCTGTGTTTTGGCTTTCATGGTTCTGTCTCCTACCTCTTGTTCTTGCCGGTCGTCGCGAGCGTCAGCGGTGCGACGATGGCCGTAAGTTGATCTTCGTCGGCGCCAATGTCGGGCCCCGAGGCCGCGGGACGCGGTTCACCATCGAAGTCCCATGCCAGTAGATCGGCGATGATCAATGGGTCGCCCACGCCGATCGCCGGCGAGTCCGTGTTGATGTGATAGTCGCTGGCGCCGCCCGGGGTGCCGCCGATTTCCCACATCGACAGCGGGCCGTACCGGACCTCGATCCAGTTGCCTCCTTCGTCGGCCGCACCGGCGACCGCCGGAATGAACAATGTCGGTTCGGGGATCCGATAGGACGCGCCACGGTCGCCGTTGACATATGCGTTCATGAACGACGGGTTTGCCGAGATGTTGAGCGCGGCGGGGTCGCTGTAATCGCAACTGGGAAGCGGGTCCACGGCGACGTCCTCAAGCAGGTTGGTGAGGATCGAGTTCTTCGGCGCCAGGCAACCGTCGAAACCAACCACGGCCAGGTCGTCGAAATTCGAATAGCCCAGGGACGGGTGGCTTCCCGCCGGTATCAACGCCAGTTGCCCACCAACCAGCGCGAAATAGAAGGACCGGTTTTCCCAGATGATGTTGTTCGACATCGCCGGCTTCGAATAATCCCGCTCCAGCAAGGGCACACTGGGTCCATGTAACGCGAACAGAGCCAGGTTGAGCTCATCGCTGTGAGCGTGCGAAACGATACCGGCGGGTTGCGGCAGCGATTCATCCGGATTTTGCGGGATGATTGCCGCACCGGCCGTCGCCGTGCTGTCGTTATTGGC